>JAOQAF010000213.1 GCA_025963735.1 Bacteroidota bacterium | reverse complement strand
GAAACCAGCTTTATTACAGGTGCTAACTATAGCATTAACGGAGGGCAACACGTTTATTAAAGAGTTTTTGTTGGGAGTTATTAGTTTTTAATACAGGTTAATTTAGATAAGCCTTAAATGTGGCTTCTGAATCTTAATCCTTAATTTTATTTCTGAAATTTCCTTTCTCTTTTTCACATCTAAAATCTTAAATCTTATTTCTGAAATCTCCCTCTAAAGGGGCTTGCTATACTAAAATAAAACATCTATTTTAGGTGCCACTAAAACTATTTATGGAACACACACAAGTTAAAACGGGTCACCCAAAAGGTTTATGGGTTTTATTTGGTACAGAAATGTGGGAACGCTTCAACTTTTATGGTATGCGCGCCATTCTCACCTTATTTCTTGTTAATTCATTAATGATGAAAGAAAAGGACGCCTCAATTATTTACGGAGGTTTTCTCGGACTTTGTTATTTAACGCCAATGTTGGGTGGTTTTGTAGCTGATCGTTTTTTCGGTAACCGCAACTGTATTCTTTTAGGTGGCTTAATGATGGCCGTTGGTCAGTTTTTTCTGTTCTTCAGCGCGAGTGTGTTCGGTACAAACATAAGTTTAGCCACAAATTTGATGTGGATTGCACTGGGCATTATAATTTTTGGAAACGGTTTTTTTAAGCCTAACATTTCAAGTATGGTTGGAAGTCTTTATCCTAAACAGGAGAAAAGCAAGTTAGATTCAGCGTTTACTATTTTTTATATGGGAATTAACCTGGGCGCTTTTTTAGGTCAGTTAATTTGTCCAATCATTGGCGACGTAAAAAATTCAGAAGGTATCCGCGATATTCACGCATTTAAATGGGGCTTTTTAGCGGCCGGTATTGCAATGCTTATAGGCTCCACTATTTTTTATATCTTAAAAAATAAATATGTTGTTACACCCGAAGGCCGCCCTTTAGGAGGTCTTCCCTCTAAAAATGAATCGGCTGATTTTGAAGAAGGCGAATCACAAAAAGCTGTGTTTTCAAGAAACGCTTTAATTGGCGCTCTTGTTGGTTTTCTGGCATTAGGTGCGCTTATTCATTTTGTGTTTGGACAAAACTGGATCTACACGCTTATCTATTCAAGCGGTTTATCATTGGCGGGCTTGATTATTTCTGACAGTTCATTAACAAAAGTAGAACGCGAAAGAATATATGTTATTTACATCATAGCATTTTTTGTTATTTTCTTTTGGGCCGCTTTCGAGCAGGCAGGCTCTTCTTTAACCTTTATTGCTGATAACCAAACAGACAGAAATTTCTTCGGATGGAACATGCCGCCCTCGATGGTTCAGATTTTTAACGGATTATTTGTTGTTGCTTTTGCAGTGCCTTTCAGCATGTTGTGGGATAAATTACGTGCTAAGGGCAGAGAGCCGATCTCACCTATGAAACAAGCCTTTGGACTGGCTTTGATCGCTATCAGTTATTTTATTATTGCGCACAATGTGAAAGATTTGGGTAATAATGGTTTACTGGCAATTAAATGGTTAATCTTATTGTATTTAATTCAAACGTGTGCAGAGCTGTGTTTGTCGCCAATTGGTTTATCATTGGTTGGTAAACTTGCACCTAAAAGATTTTCATCTTTGTTGTACGGAGTTTTCTTTTTATCTAACGCCTCAGGGTATGCTTTAGCCGGAACTTTAGGATCTATAATGCCTGCAACAGGTGATAAATTTAATAAGGCTAAGGAATTAGGAATTGATCTTCAGGCCATTTTAGATAAAACGGTGATGCCAACCGATGAGCAGTTAAAATTATTGGCAACGCATCAGATCAATACAGTTAACCCGGTTTTTGCTGGATTTGAAATTCACAACCTGTTTCAGTTTTTTATGGTGTTTGTGGTTTTAACCGGACTTGCTTCCATCATACTGTTTTTATTAACTCCGGTTCTTAAAAGATTGATGCATGGCGTGAAGTGATGATAGTTAACACCATAGCAGTTCGCAAATTAAAAAAATTAACCCCGACAGTGCATTCTGCCGGGGTTATTAATTAAAAATTAAATGAACAACTCGATAGAATCCATTCAAAATTTTAAAGGAAAATATCCTAAACAATTGTGGTATTTGTTTTTTAGTGAAATGTGGGAGCGTTTCAGTTTCTATGGAATGCGCGGTATGCTGGTCTTTTTCATGGTCGATCAGCTTAAGCTTAATGATGTTGTTGCTAATTTACAATACGGTGCAACCCAGGCTTTTGTTTATGCCTTTACATTTATAGGAGGTTTATTTGCCGATAAAATTCTAGGTTACCGACGTTCACTTTTTTGGGGAGGTCTGTTAATGATTGTAGGAAGTATTGTGCTGGCAATTGATCCTAAAGAATTTTTCTTCCTGGGCATCGGGTTTAATATTATTGGTACCGGTTTTTTTAAGCCTAATATTTCCACCATTGTGGGAAGCCTTTACAAAGAGGGAGATCCAAGACAGGACGCGGGCTTCTCTTTATTTTACGCGGGGGTTAATTTAGGCGCATTACTCGGTGGTTATTTATGCATCGCAATCGGAAAACGACAGTTATTCGAAAACCTTATTCCTGCTCACATGGCCTGGCACGTGGCATTTGGGCTCGCCGCCGTAGTAATGGTTGTGAGCTTACTTACCTTTACAAACACACAAAGAAGTCTTGGCAGTATCGGTATTTCTCCTTTATTGCATCTTACTCCTAAAAGAAAAAGAACATACGAATACCTTACTTACGTTGGCTCACTGGCCGTTATACCTGTCATAATGATTATGGTGTCCAAAACAGAATACACTGATATTTTCATGTATATAATTGGCCCTGCTTCCTTAGTTTATCTTTTTTATGAGATGCGCTTTTTTTCGATAGCAGAAAATAAGAAATTAATCGCCGCTGTAGTCTTTATGTTGTTTTCCATTTTTTTCTGGGCCTTCTTTGAGCAAAGCGGAGGTTCGTTAAGTATTTTCGCTGCCAACAATTTAAGCGGAACGGCCCTCGGAATCCCGTTGGACCCTAACGGAGTAAATAACTCGGCTAATTCATTATTCGTTATTATTTTCGCTCCTTTAATTGGTCTTGTCTGGATATGGATGAATAAAAGAAAACTCGAACCGAACACTATTGTAAAGTTCGGTTTAGGATTTCTTTTTCTTGCCGCAGGGTTTTACGTATTTTACTATACACGTTTTTTTACTAATAACAATGGTGTTACTTCGCTCGATTTGTTTTCGATGGGGTGGTTGATCATTACTTTTGGCGAATTATGTTTATCGCCAATCGGCATGTCGGTTATGACAAAACTCTCGCCACAAAAATTACAGGCAGTAATAATGGGTATGTGGTTTTTAGCCAGCGCTTACGGTCAATACTTCGCGGGCTTGCTAGGTGCTAATATTGCCGAGGCATCCAAAAATTCTACCAACATCGAAAAGCTTCTTATTTACACTGATGGTTACAAGCAATTAGGACTTTATTCACTTATTGGAGGAATAATGGTTATAGCGCTTTCCCCATTTATTAAACGTTTAATGGGTGGAGTAAAGTAGGTTCTAACTTAAATTGTCTTTTATTTTTTTGATTTAATATATTTCACCTTTCCAATCTTCTTGATTTTTATGGGTTCACGTACTTTCCATTAAACATACGATGTTAAAAACATTATATAAATGACGGTGTGTAACGCTTTAATAACCTCTAATTTTATAGGAAATGAAGCGTCTCTTTATACTTGTTATCTCTTTTCTGTTATTTGCCGGTTTTTATAATGAAAATCCAAAAGCCTTAAAAAAAAATCAGCAAACTGTTGTGCCGCAGGAGCGTTGGGTCGATTCTGTTTTTAATTCATTGACTCCTGATCAAAGACTTGGTCAGCTTTTTATGGTGGCGGCCTACAGTAATAAAGACATGAAACATGTAAAAGAAATCAGAGAGCTGATTACGAATTACAACATAGGCGGATTGATATGGATGCAGGGCGGTCCGGTTAAACAGGGAAAATTAGCTAACTATTATCAGCACATCGCTAAAACTCCGCTGCTTTACAGTATAGACGGGGAGTGGGGGCTGGCGATGCGATTAGACAGCACGCCACGATATCCCAAACAAATGACTTTAGGTGCAATTCAAAACGACTCGTTAATTTATCAGATGGGTAAACAAATTGCTAAAGAATGTAAACGTCTGGGTATTCATGTAAACTTCGCGCCTGTAGCCGATGTAAATAATAATCCTTCCAATCCTGTTATTGCGATGCGCAGTTTTGGGGAAAATAAATACAAAGTGGCCCAAAAGGCATATATGTATATGGCCGGAATGCAGGATGAGCGCGTAATGGCAAATGGCAAACATTTCCCGGGGCACGGTGACACAGATGTTGATTCTCATAAAGGATTACCCGTAATTAATCACAGTCTGGAACGGCTTGATTCGCTTGAATTATATCCCTTTAAATATTTATTTGACAGGGGGCTGGGAAGTATAATGGTTGCTCATCTCAACATACCGAGCCTTGATAGCACAAAAAATTTAGCATCCACTTTATCACCTAAAGTTGTGACCGATCTTTTAAAAAATAAAATGGGTTTTAAAGGGTTAATTTTTACTGACGCACTTAATATGAAAGGAGTATCAAAATATTTCGCGCCCGGACATGTTGATTTAAAGGCGCTTCTGGCTGGTAACGATGTTTTATTGTTCAGCGAAAATGTAGGCAAAGCAATTGAAGAAATTAATAAAGCAATAAAAGATGGAAAAATATCGCAATCAGAAATTGATGAACATTGTAAAAAAATATTGCGGGCAAAATACTGGTGCGGACTACATCAAAAACCCGAGATTGTAACAAGGCATCTTTTTAAGGAATTAAACACCCCGCAAAGTACAGAACTTAATGACAAACTGGCTCAGGCCGCAGTAACACTTTTAAAAAATGAGGATGGTTTCCTTCCTCTGAAAAATACTGACAGTTTAAATATTGTTGAAGTTTCTTTCGGACTGGAAGAGCAAAACACTTTATTTACTACCTTAAAAGAATATACTAACGTAGAGCACGTGGGCCTGAAGCACGACGCCAAACCAAAAGAAATAGCCGAGGCGTTTGAAAAAATCAGAAAAGCCGATATAGTTGTGTTGCAAATAAACAAAGCAACTCTTAAGTCGGAAAACAATTACGGACTTGGAAACCAAACACTGGCTCTTGCCGATTCAATTGCACGGTTAAAGCCCACCGTTTTGGTTTTACTCACTAATCCTTATATTTTTAATAAACTTGAAAACGTATCACCATTTAAATCTGTTATACTGGCTTATGAATACATGCCTTCTTTATTAAAAGCTTCGGCAAATGTAATACTGGGTGTTGCCGGCACTGATGCCAAATTACCTGTGAGCACAAAATTATTTAAAGTGGAAAGTGGAATAACTCTTGAAGCTTTATCTCCTTCAAAAATTAAACTTTCTCAAACTATTTATCTGCAAAAAAAGTTTGGAACTATCGATAGTATTGCCCTTTGGGGAATTCAGGAGAAAGCTTATCCGGGATGCCAGATTGTGGCAATGAAAGATGGTAAACTCATTTATCAGAAAGCCTTTGGTAAATACACATACGCACCCGACGCGAAAGAAGTAAATAACGGAACCATTTATGATCTTGCAAGTGTTACAAAAGTAACTTCTTCTGCACTTGCTTTAATGAAGCTGGCCTCTGAAAATAAATTTGACTATAAAAAAAGACTGGGTGATTATCTCCCTTATTTAAAGGGTAGTAACAAAGACAGTTTAGTTATTGAAGATGTACTAACGCACCGCGCCGGTCTTCAGGCATGGATTCCGTTTTATTTAAAAACCATTACAAAATCAAACCAATATAAACCCGGCTTTTACTCAACCAAACATTCAGAGGATTATCCCACTCTTGTTGCAAAGCAATTGTATGTAGCCAAAGGATTTACGGATACAATGTACCGTAAAATTGTTACCTCAAAACTCGAAAATCAGGGTAAATATCTTTACAGTGATATTGGATATTATTTCATTCAGCAAATTATTGAGCAACAGGCTCAAAAAAAACAAAATGATTTTGTAAAAGACATGTATGCGCAAATAGGATTGTCTTTAACTTACGAACCATTAAAGTATTTTTCTCTCGAACAGATTGCGCCCACCGAAAATGATACAAAATTTCGTAAGCAATTATTACAGGGATATGTGCATGACCCCGGAGCTGCTTTAATGGGAGGGGTTGCAGGTCATGCCGGTTTATTCAGCAATGCCTTAGACGTTGCAAAATTAATGCAAATGTATTTGAATAAAGGGGAATTAAACGGGGTGCGCTTATTAGACAGTAACGTGGTGAAAGATTTTACATCATGCCATTTTTGTCCTGATAACCGTCGCGGTTTATGTTTTGAGAAACCTGAACCCGACGAAAAAAAAGATAGTCCTGTAACTAACGAATGCAGTCTTGCAAGTTTCGGACATAGTGGATATACCGGAACTTTTGTTTGGGCAGACCCAAAAACAAACCTTGTTGTAGTTTTTTTGAGTAACCGAGTATATCCTGACGCGGAGCCAAATAGGTTGTCAAAACTTGGTATAAGAGGGAAGATTCACAAAGCCTTTTATGATGCCGTTAAATAAATGATTAATTTTATATAACATTGAAACTTCTGATTTTAACACAATATTTTCCTCCCGAAATTGGTGCACCGCAAAACCGGTTGTTTGAACTTGCCGTGCGATTGCGGGATTTGGGTGTGCAGGTAAGTGTGTTAACGGCCATGCCAAATTATCCTCAAATGGAAATTCATGAGGGATATAAAGGCAAAAATTATATTTATGAAGAAATGGAGGGAATAAAAGTTCACCGTTCCTCTATTTATGTTTCAAAAGATAAATCGATCACCTCCCGGTTAAGAAATTATTTTTCATTTGTTATTTCAAGTATAAAAGCCGGAAAACATCTTGATGATAATTACGACTTCTTAATGTGCGAATCGCCACCCTTATTCTTAGGTTATAGTGCTTTGCGTTTGGCTAAAAAGAAAAAGTCGAAATTAATTTTTAATGTGAGCGACCTTTGGCCCGAAAGTGCCGAGAAACTTGGAGTGGTGAATAATAAATTTCTTTTAAAGATGGCTTATAAGCTGGAAGAGAAATTATATAAACGTTCTGTACTTGTTACAGGACAAACACAGGGAATTTGCAATAATATCAACATGAGATTTCCGGATGTAAAAACTTACTGGTTACCTAATGGAGTGGATTTAAATTATTATGATCCAAAAAATATACAGGCAACTACCTGGAGAAATAAAAACGGATTTTCGGATTTTGACTTTATTTTTTTATATGCCGGAATCCTTGGAATAGCGCAAGGACTGGAAGTTATCCTTCACGCGGCCGCTAATTTTAAACATGATAACACTATAAAATTTGTTTTAATGGGAAGTGGGCCTGAAAAGGAAAAGCTTCTGAAAATAAAGTCTGAATTGGCCCTATCCAATGTGATAATTATTGAACCGGTGTCAAAAAAAGAAATGCCTTACGTATTAAAAACCGTTAACGCTGCCATCATTCCCTTACGTAAACTGGATATTTTTCTCGGTGCTATCCCTTCAAAAATTTTTGAAAACCTGGCAATGGAAATCCCTGTTTTGCTTGGAGTTGACGGTGAAGCAAGAGAACTGTTTATTACAAAAGGAAATTGTGGTATTTATTTTAACCCTGAAGACTTTCATGATCTAACATCGGCAATAACAAAAATTTCAATAAATAAAGAGTTATCATTTCAGTTAGGTAAGAACGGCAGGCAATATGTTAACGAAAATTTTAACAGGGAAACCATTGCTAAAGATCTCTTTGCTAAGTTGAAGACTCTTTAAAACAGTTCAGTATAAATAAGATGTTTTTAAATCAATATGGAATTAACTTTTAAAAACAGGCTTTTTTATTTTTTTCCGGTTTTATTTTGTTTTTGCCTTCCGTTCGGAACACTGATCCTTTCCGGAATAATAATTCTTTGGGGTATTACCTCTTTTTTTAATTTAGAGAAACAAAGCTTGGTTGGTGGATTCAAAAATCCACTCTTGCTTCTTTTTTATTTATTTTTTCTAATAACTTGTATTAGCGCTTTGTTTTCGAAGAATGCCCCAGAAGCCTTATTTAATATTGAAAACAAACTAAGCCTTATTTTTTTACCTTACTATATTTTTTGTTTTAAATGGCCGGTTGAAATAATAAAAAAATGCCTTGTTTCATTTGTATCGGGCTGTTTTTTTGCTTGTCTTTATTTGATAGTGAGGGCTACAATGTACTCTTTCAACGGACATTCTGAGTACTTTTTTTATACTTTATTTTCCGATCTTATTCACGCTTCTTATTTTGCCATGTATCTTATTCTCGCCATAAGTATAGTTGTAATATATTATCCGCGCTGGTATAAAGCTCAAAAACAATTTAAATACATATCGACTTTTTTTGTAATTACGTTTATTGTCACTATTTTTTTATGTTCTTCCAAATTGGGAATGATCAGTTTTTTTATCTGTCTTCCTTTGTTGGTTATTTATAAATTCAGGGCAGTTTTTACCGGCAGACGCGTTCTTATTCTGTTAGCAGGTCTTATCATTATCATTATTGTTTTCGGAAAATTATTTCCGGAGTCTTTTAGCAGGCTTAATTCCATAACAGCTGTAACACAACAAAAAATAGACAAAACATCGGCCGAAAGTACAACTGTCCGGATCTTAATATGGCAGCAATGTGTAAAGCTGATTGGCGATCATTTTTTAAGTGGAGTAGGGGTAGGCGATGCTAATGATTCTCTCATGGATGCGTATAGAGTTAACGGTATCAGTGGTGCTTATGAACATAAATTAAACGCACATAATCAATACCTTCAAACATTTTTGGGTTTAGGAGTAGTCGGGTTTCTGCTGCTGTTTATATTAACATTTGGACAGTTAATTGTAGCTTTCATTAAACGGAATTTTATATTATTTCTTTTTATGATTTTAATAACACTTAATTTTTTGGTCGAAA
>JAOQAF010000202.1 GCA_025963735.1 Bacteroidota bacterium | reverse complement strand
ACCCTGGCGCTACTTACAACATTTGCAAAATCTCAGACGGGATACGATATCAAAGTTAATTTTAAAGGAAGTAAAGATACAGTGATGTATCTGGTGAAATATTTATGGGATCAAAAATATGTAGCCGATACCTGTAAAAAAGTGAAGAACGGTGTTGCAGAATTTAAAGGCAAAAAAGATCTTGATAAAGGTATTTACGTTTTAGTAAGTCAGGGCATGACTACCTATTTTGATTTTATCATTAACGAGTCGCAAAAATTTTCTGTAAGCGCCGATGTGGCCGACTTTGGTGGAACACTAAAATTTTCGGGCAGTAAAGAAAATGAAGATTTTTTTAATTATCTCAAATTCATCAATAATAAAAATCAGGAATTTGCAAAGGTGCGTGATCAAACAAAAGGCAAGAGCCGGGCCGATAGCACTACGTTTATGACAGAAAAAACAGCGGCTTTTACCAAAGAAGCAAAACAGGCAGATAAAGATTTTCTGGATAAACACAAAGGGACTTTTCTTGCAGACTTTGTAAATTTGAGAATAGAAAAAGAAGCGCCTGAGGTGCCCAAAGCGAGTAATGGAAGACCAGACAGTTTGTTCCAGTATTATTATTATAAAAATCATTTCTTCGACGGTATTAATTTTAAAGATGAACGCATTATCAGAACGCCGTATTTTGAAGGACGTATAAAAAGATATTTTGAATCTGTAATTATTCAGCATCCTGATACAATGATTAAGGAACTTGATAAATTATTCGCGCGCTGCACTGAAGGCAACCTGGTTTATAACCTCATGCTTGGCCATTTTACATACAAAGCCGAAACAAATAAAAATATGCTGTTCGATAAAAATGGTAATTCTTTAACTTATGAAAAAGTGTTTGTTCACCTGGCTGATAATTACATTTTAAATGGAAAGGCAAAAGGGGTTTATACCGACGAAACAATAAAGATTATAAGAGAAAGGGTAAATATTATCAGGAACCTTCTTCCGGGCGCGACAGTGGCGGAGTTATATATGATTGACACCATACATGGCAAGGAAGTGATGAAAATGGGATTTGATACCTGTAAATCGAGTAAAACCTTAAGTGACCTTTATTATAAAAATGAATCAAAATTAAAGCCGCTTTATAAAACTCTTTCGAGCGTTAATGCTAAATACACAGTGCTCGTATTCTGGGCCTCAGACTGCGGGCATTGCCAGACTGACATTCCCAAGTTGAAAGAAAATCTAGATAAGATCAGAGGCAAGATAGATTATAAAGTATTTGCCGTTCAAACAAAGGACGAATATGAACCGTGGCGCAAGTTTATTCAGGAAAAAAGGCTTGACTTCATAAATGTTTTTGATCCAATGCACCTTAATAATTTAAAAGAGCGGTTCGACATTAACTCTACCCCTGTCATTTATATTCTTGACCGTGATAAGAAAATAAAGGCAAAAAAAGTAAGTCATGAGCAGGTTGTTGAGCTGCTTGAGTTGTTTGAAAAAATGGAAAAAGAACATTCCAAATAATTATATTTATACAATTTAATAATAATGAATAAATTTATTTTCTTTCTGTTAGTGATATTTTCTTTGGGAATAAAACTCCAAGCTCAAAATGCTCACGAAATAAAAATCAACTTTAAAGGCACTAAGGATACGGCCATGTATCTGGTAAAATATACATGGGATCAGCAATTTATTGTTGACACTTGCAAGAAAATTAAAAATGGTTTGGTGGAATTTAAAGGTAAAAAGCCACTGGATAAAGGAGTTTACACTCTGGTGAGTCAGGGGAAATCCATATACTTTGATTTTTTTGTGAATGAAAGTCAAAAATTCAGTATTACCACTGATGTGTCTGATATTGTAAACAGTCTTAAATCTGTGGGTAGTAAAGAAAATGAAATTTTTTTTTCCTACATTAAATTTATAACCAATAAAAATCTGGAGTTCGGAAAAATAAGAGACCAAACTAAGGGGAAAAGCAAAGAAGACAGCACGAAGTTTATCAATGAAAAATTTAAAGCTCTGAATGAAGATGTGAAAAAATTTGACGCTGACTTTATGGAAAAGGTTAAAGGAACGTTTGTGTATGACGTTTTAAACCTTAAAACCGACAAGGAACCCCCCGTTACACCCAAGGCCAGTAATGGCAGACCGGACAGCGTGTATCAGTACTATTACTATAAAGGTCATTTTTTTGACGGGATCAATTTTAAAGATGATAGAATTATCCGCACTCCTTTTTTTGACGACCGCGTGAAAAAATATTTCGACAATGTTATTGTACAGCATCCCGATACCGTTATAAATGAAATAGATAAGGTGATAGCAAAATGCAGTAAGGACAGTTTAATATATAACACGCTGGTGGTATACTTTACCTATAAATACGAACAAAGCAAAATTATGGGCTTTGATAAAGTATTCGTGCACATGGCCGACAAATATATTATTAATGGTGCTTCAAAAAAATTGGGGTATACACCTGAAACAATTGAAAAGATAAAGGAACGTGTGGATATTATGCGGAATTTATTACTGGATGCCAAGGTTTCGGAATTATACATGATTGATACTACCTACGGAAAACAAGTGATGAAGATGGGTTTTGATACATGTAAAACCAGTAAAAGTGTAACTGATCTTTATTATAAAAACCTGGAAAAATTAACGCCCATGTTTAAAACACTTTACCAGGTGAATGCTAAATATACCGTGTTGGTTTTTTGGGCTTCAGATTGCGGGCACTGCCAGACTGAAATACCAAAGCTTCAGGATAATCTTAAAGCTTTGAAAGGAAAGATTGACTATAAAGTTTTTGCTGTTCAAACCAAAGACGATTTTGAAGCGTGGAGAAAATTTATCATTGATAAAAAGCTAGAGTTCATTAATGTTTTCGATCCGATTCATCTCAATAATTTAAAGGAGCGGTTTGATATTTATTCAACACCTGTAATTTATATTCTTGACAAGGATAAAAAAATAAAAGCAAAGCGCCTGAGTTCAGATCAGGTTATTGACATGCTTAAAGTGCTGGATAATATGGACAAAAAAGGGAATAAATAAACTCGGCAGTAGTTCGCTAATTCTTTTCTTTTTTCAAAAGCTTAATGTCTGAGATAAGTTTGGTAACCGCGGCATGATCTGTTCCGTCATACATTCCGCGCACCCGCCCTTTTGTATCTACAAGTAAAAATAATTCGCTGTGTAAAAAGCCTTCGGCACTGCCATCATCTTCTAAAGCATTTACAAGGTAACTGGTTTTGGCAAGTTCGTAAATTTGTTTTTTATCTCCGGTTAAAAAATGCCATTTGTTTTTTCTCGCACCGTAGGTTTCCGAATAATTTTTAAGAACCTGAACAGTATCGTGTCTCGGATTTACACTGTGTGACAGGATTAAAAGCGAATCGTCGTTTGCAAACTCTTTTTGAACCTGCGTCAGGTTCTTGCTCATTTCAGGGCAAATACTCTGACAGGTGGCAAAAAAGAAATCAGCCACATAGATTTTATTTTTAACGGTGGCATTTGTTATGGCTTCACCGTATTGATTAGTAAAATTAAATTCACCAACGGTGTGATAAATTGTATCCATGTTACCTATTTTTTTTTCGCCGTAAACAGGTAATAAGAATGTGTTGGTTTTGTTATTATGGCAGGAAACTAAACATGTAAATAGTACCAGAGCATTAAGAATTACTTTTAATTTCATTTTGATTGATTAGTTTTTGTTTTTCATCTTTTAAACGCAAATGTTTGTATTCATCAATTAACCTTTTTATCTCTGAAACAAAGCGTCCGTCATAATATCCTCTTATATTTCTTTTACTGTCAATAAGTACAAAAAAGCTATAATCAATGTGAATTGGTTTTTCCTTAAAATAAAGATGGTTAATGCTATCAAATTTGGGCTGCGCTAAACTCAAAAAACGAACATTTTTATTGTTATCGGTAAACTTTTCAAGAGCGGTTTGTATATGACCTTCTTTTCCTTCAGTAACTAAAAACACATGTATGTGGCCTATCTTTTCTTTTTTATAATTTAAATATTCCCAAAGCCCGGGTACCCTGTAGGATTCATTCGAATAAATACCCTTAATAAACATGATTGCGTAAAAAGGATAGTTGGTTGAATCAATAACAAAAGGAATAGGGGCGGGGTTGTATTTTAAAAGCTCAGTAAAACCACTGTCGGGCACTTTATAATATAAAGTGTCGTTACGGCCAATGTTTTTTTTTGGACCGTAGGTGTGAAGTTTGTACGAATTGATTGTGCTTGTTTCGAGGAGCACCCACATAAAGGAAGGGATGGCTATTATTAAAAGAAGGAGCCACTTTTTATTTTTCATCTGACCGCAAAGATAAGGCGAATAAATAAAAAACCCCCGGAAATAATGTTTCCGGGGGGGTTAAATTTAAAAAACAGTAATTTATTCAACGATAAGTTTACGTGAAGAAACTTTATTACCTAAAGTTGTTTTAACAATGTAAATGCCGCTGTTAAGATCTGTCAGGGAAACAGAGTGTTGTATAACCGGTGAGTTGCCAAGATTAATTACTTTTACAAGCTGGCCAATGCTGTTAAACACTTCAATAGTGCCATTAGAATTCTCAGTATTAGTAAGTCTTACATTAAACGCATCTTTTGCCGGATTTGGGAAAATCTGGAATGTAGCGTCAAAATTCTTATCCGTTAAACCAGTGATGATTGCGCTGTTTAATTCAATGGTTGCCGATGAAGTATTCGTAAATCCTGTAGTTGCAGAATAAGAAACGCGTAAAACAGGAAACTTTTGTGAAGAATGATAATACATGTAATCTACTCCGGTAACAGTTGCTGTTAAAGGGAAGGGAGTTGTAATATTTAAATTCACATTATTTTTTACTCTTACCTGCAAAATGTTAGTCATAACCAGCCCGCCTGGAAGAGTAATAGTACCCGTACCGGTTCCCTGGGTAGTAACAGTACCTGCCAACGTACCGCTAAAACCTCCGGTTACAGTTCCTGAAAAAGCGTCGGTAAGTGAATAGCCCATGGTTGCAGGCCAAACAACCGCTACCGCTGAATTGGTATACGTAAAATCACCACTTGGCGAGCTGCTTCCAAGCGACTCGTATGATGATCCAACTGTTTTGTAAAAATTGTAATTACCGCTTCCCTGATCTTCTGCCGTAGTTGCTCCGGGGAAGTTAGTAGCCGCAGGAACTGAAGTAGCGGTAGTAAAAGTAGAAGAAGTTGTAGTGGTATTTATTGTAAAGGAGGAAAAGTTCCATGACATGCCGGCTCCTGTATTTTTAGGAACAACTCCTGAAGAGTCGTACCCTTTATAAGAATTCATATCGCCCGAAACCGGCTCATGCGCAGCCTGTGTTAAGGTTTGTGCGGAAAGCTGATTGATAAACAAGCCGCTTAATAAGGTAATGTAGATTTTTTTCATAGATATTTGATTAGGTTTTTATTCTTTAATAAACTTTTTTCTGGCGATGCCCTTCTCACTTTTTATTACAAGGAAATAAATTCCTGAAGCAAAAGAACTCACATCAATTTTACTTTCAAAACCTTTACGGTAAATGCATTGACCAAGTTGGCTGTAAATCTCAATATTTATTGGGTTAATGGATGAAGCGGATGTAATATATAAAATTTCAGTGGACGGGTTAGGATATATAGAAATTGAAGCGTCAACCAGAGAATTTTCTTTTATGCCTACCACTGTAAAATAATTTTTATTTCCTGAAGCGCTTGCTGTTACTGTAGAACTTTGGCCGGTTAACGCCGTGGAAGTATAATTAATGTTTAATATCGGATATTTCTGAGAAGCATGATAAAAATCATATGATTTTTGTTTAATGGAGGCGAATGGAAACCCACTGATGGTAAGGTTAATGTTTTGCATGCTTTTTACTCTAAGTACGTTTGTAAGTGTAATTCCGCCTGGTAAATTAAGAGTGCCTATTCCATCAACAGTTACAGTTGAAGTTCCTGCCGCGTTGCCGCTTGTGGTTGAAAAGGTAAACGACCCTGAAAACGGATCAACAATATTTGTATTAAAGGCCATTGGGTATTTTGCAACTATAGCGGTATTTGTAAAATTCATGGAAAGGCCCGTGGCGTATAGTCCCATAAATTCAGTTTGCGTAGTTGGTGAAGTAACAGATTTAAAAAAGTTATTTAACCCACCTTGTTTCTGAACAAAAGTACATCCGGGGTAATCAGTTGAACTGCTTACTGCTGATGGACTCACATAGGCTGATGTAATTATGGCGGTATTGGTAACCAGTGACTGATAATTCCAAACAGCGTTGCTGCCGGTAATATTTGTCATTAATCCGGTTGTAAATGCGGTTGTATCCAGATCATAATTACGACTTGTATCGCCTATAGCCGGTTCATAAGCAGCTTGCGTTAATACAAAATTCTGAGAGTAGTTTTTTAAGGATAGAATCAATAAAATTGCGGGTAAAAGTTTTTTCATAGTGTAATTTTTAAGTACTAAAAATAGACAAAATTTTCATAGTCTCATTAAAAAATTAACATGACCATCAAAACCCAAAACGAGTGTTTAATTCTCAACCAATGAGGTATGTAAAAGCGAGAGGGGACGAATGTTATCTTTTAATATTTTAAAAAATTCGGGGCCCCATTTAATATAAAAAGCTGAAAAGTTATCAAAACGTTCCTGCGGTATTTTACCCGGAAATAATTTGTCTTTAATAAATTTAACCTGATTAATTTCAGTCTCCGACCTTTGTTTTAATGACCTGTTTGCTTTTCCGGAAACAACATCCATTCCATTTAAAGTTTTCTGCAATTCGGCTGATACAGTATTAACCAGTGTTTTGTCAATATGCGCTATCTTTTCTGAAATGGAAGCGTATAACTTTTCAAGCGTTTCTTTTTCCATACCAAGATCAAAGATGTTATTTGATCTTACCTGAAAAATCTTTATGAGTATTTCTTCATCTTTAAAAACATCTTCCAGATTAAAATCAAGTTTGTCAATTTTATTTTTAACGTTTTTCTCAACCAGAGTTATAAAGGCACGCGGAACAAGAACAGGAAAGGTAATGCCAAAAGCCGAGAACATGCTTTTATACTGAAGCCAGTAAGCCAATTCGCCGGGCCCGCCCACATACGCAATGTTAGGAAGAATGGCCTGCTGGTACAAAGGCCTTAGTACAACGTTAGGACTGATTTTTTCAGGTTCATTATCAACAACAGAATTTATTTCTTCATTTGTAAAAATACGGTCAGTGCCAATAACATTATAATTTTCATTTTGTTTTTCAAGTCGGCCTCTTAAGCCACGCTCCATATAAAAACAATTAATCTCCCGCGGGTTAACCTGCGCGCCATATCCTAATGCTTTAAGTTCTTCAATTTGCTCTGTAACTTTTTTAAAAGCAAGATTATCAAAGATGTCGGTTTTAAAATGGGTGATGAATTGTTTTTTGAACCGCGCATCATTACCATTAACAATAACTAAGCCATATGCACCAAACAATTCATTAACAAGATAACGGGTTGCTGAAGAAAGACTGGAATGTTGCAAATAGGCCTTTTCAAAAAGTTGTTCAAGATAAAGAGCATTCGCAGTATTTCCGAAAATTTCTTTTATTAAAGGAAGAAGGGATTGTAAGTCCTGTGTTTCAAAATTACCAACGGCGCCCTGCTGATCAGTTTCCCATTTGAGCGTTTTTCCAAATAAATTAAAATGGTTAATTTCTTCAAAGTCATGATCTTCGCTTGCTTCCCAATATACCGGAATAAAATTCTTGTCAGGAAAAAGTGTTTTCAATTCTTCTGCAAGATTAATGGCAGAAAATAATTTATATATAAAATAAAGGGGGCCGGTAAACAAACATAATTGATGTCCGGTAGTAACTGTATACGAATTTTGGTTTAATAATAACTCGATGTTATTTTTACTTTTTTGAGATGAATTCTCAACAGTTGAAGCCTGCTCGAGAAGAATTTCGGTAAGTTTTTTTCTGTCGAGGGAAGCGTAATTATTATTTTTTAAGATCCCCTCAAAACCTTTCTGGTCGGGATAATAATCATAGAAGTGGTCAAGCTTTTTATTTCTATCGATATAATCTTTAACCAGGTTGTTTAATACACCCGTGTCATTTAAAAAGTTTGTTTTTACATCAAACATTATAATTTACTTCCAAAGGCCAGATCGCCTGCATCCCCTAAACCCGGTACAATGTAAGCGTGAGCTGTTAATTCTTCATCTATGGCACCGCACCATATTGTATAATTGATATTTGGCATGTTGGCTTTTAAATGATTGATGCCTGACTGACTTGCAATGGCTGTAACGATGTGAGTGTGGGAAGGTGTGCCCTTGGCCAGAAGTGCCTTGTATGTTAAAACCATTGACGCGCCGGTGGCAAGCATTGGATCACAAAGTATAACAACTTTTCCGTTAAGATCGGGGCAGGCCACATATTCAAGTGCAATCTCAAATGTATTATCTTTGTGGTGTCTTCTGTATGCGCTTACAAAGGCGTTCTGGGCAGCGTCAAAATAATTTAAGATGCCGATATGAAGAGGAAGGCCGGCCCTGAGAATTGTTGCAATAACAGGCTGAGAACTTAATTGTTTGCAATCAGCTTCCGCTAATGGCGTAGTGGTTTTAACGTCGTTGTATGTTAAAGTTTTACTGATTTCATAGGCAAATACTTCTCCCATTCGCTCCATGTTCCGGCGAAAACGCATGCTGTCTTTTTGAATTGTAGCGTCCCTGATTTCTAAAATAAACTGGTTGAATATGGAATTTTGCTGAGAAAGGTTATGAATCATAATTATTTTGTTAAAGGTATATTTAGGTTTATTTCTGACTGGTAGGAAACTTTATCAAGAATTTCCAAAGGGCGCTGATAATCTCTAAAGCCGGGAGATTCAACCAACATAGTATATTTTCCCGGAGGTAAAATAATAATCACTCTTCCTGAAGAAGGATTAGGAATATAAGTGCCAACTATTTCATTTGTGATATTATCGTTAACCGTAATAAAAGTATTTCTGAAGTCGGGAACCGTTATAGTGTCTTTAACTTCAAGAAGAGCAATAAGTACTGAATAATCCACATCCACTTCATTAAATGAAACCCGGTAAATATCATAGTCGCCAAGGCCTCCCCCACGCAAAGAAGCAACATAACCATATCTTCCGTTTTTTGAAATTCTGAAATTTAAATCGTCATAGGAAGTGTTTATAGGATAACCAATGTTTTTAACTTTACCGAATTGCCCTGTTGATTCATCTAAATATGATTTAAAAATATCGTAACCACCCATACTGCTGTGGCCTTTGCTGCTGAAATACAAGGTTGTTCCATCGGGTGAAAGGTTAGGGAAATCTTCATCCGAAGATGTATTGATTTCTTTCCCCATGTTTTTTGCCTCACTCCATTTACCATTCGGTAATTTATTGCATACATATAAATCAGTACCTCCAAAACCGCCCTTTCGGTTACTTGCAAAGTAAATCACGGTGCCTTCGGTGTTAATGGAAGCAGCAATTACATCACCTGAACCATTAATAGTGGCGGGCAATTCTTCTAATTTCGAGAATGAACCGTTAGGAAGCATTTCCGATTGATACAATTTACTTTCACCGCGTAAATTCCGTTTATTAATTAACAATAAATTTCCTTTTGAATTCATACCTATAATTTCATTGCCTGAATTTCCCTTACTGATGGGCTCTCCAACCTCCGAGCTTTGCATGTAAAGGCCATTTACAACTTTAGAAACCTGAATGGTGTTCTGAAACTGACCATTAGCAAGCTTTATTGCTTCTTTATCTTTTGGACGCCGTGTGTTGTAGATAAGATACGCTTCGTTTTCAGTAACAAAAGGATAGTAGTCGGCAAATTCTGAATTTATGTTTTTCCCCAGGTTCTGAAAAACCACATCGACTGGAAATTTAATTAATTCTTTCGCGTTGATGCAATGTTGTATTTCCTGTTCTACACTTTTTAAATTTTCTTCCGAACCTTTGGAATTTTTTTTAAATTTTTCAAAAGACTCAATGGCATCATCAAAGCGGTTGGCGTATTGATAAGCCCGGCCTAAAAGATAATCTGCGTTAGGGTTGTGTTTTTCATTGCGTGTAACTTTTTCAAGATAAGGTACCGCTTTAGCTTTATTGATGTTACTGTTAAGGTAACAAACCGCCGTGTTATAATTTATGCTTTCGTTTTTAGCGTCAAGTACCGCAGCCTGGAGATAGTCTTCAAGAGCGTCTTCATAATTTTCGGTTTTTAATTTACTCTCGGCCGACGCCGTAATTACTTTTAAATCTTTATTGTTCTGTCCATTGGATAGAATCAGGAAAAAACTTAAAAGAACGCTTAAATATATTTTACTTTTCATTTTATATTTTGGGATACCGAAGATACAAAATTAATCAGATTTAGCACTTTTCGATGATAACCGCGTAACCCTGGCCCACGCCAATACACATTGTTACAAGGGCGTATTTTTTTGTGTGCAGTTGAATATCTATAGCGGCAGAGTTTAACAGACGCGTTCCGCTCATTCCAAGAGGATGTCCTAATGAAATAGCCCCGCCATTTATATTTATCCTGTCGTCGTTGTCAGCCAAGCCCCAGGCCCGTGTACAAGCCAGACTTTGTGCCGCAAAAGCTTCGTTTAATTCTATCAGCTCAATGTCCTTAAAAGTAAGGCCTGCACGCTTAAGGGCTTTATTAGCCGCTTCAACAGGTCCTATTCCCATAAGGCGCGGTTCAACGCCAACAACGGCGCTGGACACTATTCTGGCCATGGGTTTCAAATTATTATTTTTAACGCCTTCTTCCGAAGCTAATAAGATAGCGGCGGCTCCATCGTTTAAACCGCTCGCGTTTCCTGCAGTAACGGTGCCGTCTTTTTTAAAGGAAGCTTTTAAATTAGAAAGTCCTTCAAGCGTGGTTGCTGCTTTTGAAAATTCATCTTTTGAAAAAAGAACGGGGTTCCCTTTTTTCTGAGGTATTTCCATGCCAACAATTTCTTTTTCAAAGCGTTTATTTTCTACGGCTTTAGCGGTTTTTTGCTGGCTCCACAAAGCAAATTTATCCTGATCGGCCCTACTGATCTTATATTTTTCAGCAACATTTTCGGCGGTTTCGCCCATTGCGTCAACACCGTATAACTCTTTCATTTTCGGATTTATAAAACGCCAGCCAAAGCTGCTGTCAAACAATTGCTGGTCGCGCCCATAAGCGCTTGAAGCCTTGCTCATTACTAACGGGCCGCGGGTCATGTTTTCAACCCCGGAAGCAATCATTAATTCTTCGTCTCCAACCTGTATGGCCCTTGCAGCATCAATAGCGGCGCTCAGCCCGCTCGCACAAAGCCTGTTGACCGTTTGACCCGGTACACTAACAGGTAAGCCTGCCAAAAGAGAAGCCATTCGTGCAATGTTGCGGTTATCTTCACCCGCCTGATTGGCGCAGCCCATAATTACATCTCCCACCTTTTCAAAGTCAAGACCTTCATTTTTTTTTATTAATTCTTTTAATACAAATGCCGCAAGATCATCTGTTCGAACGCTTGCCAATGTTCCTCCAAAATTACCAATAGCTGTTCTTAGTCCGTTTATGATATAAGCTTGTTTCATGTTATTCAATTTAAAACCCCGTATTTCTTGTAAAAATACAGGGTTTAATTTAGTAATAAAATATTTTAAGGATTATTCTGGTTTGTACTTTATAATTGTGAATGTATTAATCCCATATTTTTGTTGTTTTGTAAACTATTCCTTTAAAAAGGGCCACTACTTTTTCAGGATTATTTAAAAGAACGATCTTGATTTTATAATGACCAAGTTTTTCAGTTTCTGTTTCACAAACAGCTTCCGCAATTATTGTGTCGTTTTCTTTCAGACTAATTATATGTGAAATGGAAGTTTCAATGCTAACACTTTTACGTCCCTGCGAATTAGAAGAAAAAGCAAGGGCGCTGTCGGCCACTGAGTAAGTAAATCCGCCATGGGCAATGCCAAAGCCGTTAAGCATTTCACCGCGAACAGTAGCGGTAAGTCTGCAATATCCTTTTTTTACCTCAAGAACTTCAATCCCTAACCATTTGCTGAATTGGTCTTTGGCCATCATGTGGGCCGTGATTTCTTCGGGGGCCATTTTTTATTTTTTAGGTTTCCAGGGAATTTCTTCCGCTTTATAATGATGTGTTAACCAGCGCGACAACATAAAAAGATAATCGGAAAGACGGTTTAGATATTTAAAATGAATATCGTCTACTTTTTCATTTTCAGCCAGACGCAAAATAGCGCGTTCGGCCCTGCGGCATACACAGCGCGCAATGTGACAGTAAGAAACATGAATATGGCCGCCGGGCAAAACAAAAGATTTCATTTCAGGAACCAGTTCATCAATTTGATCTATCGCTTTTTCAAGAGCAAGAATATCCTCTTCAAAAAGGGCAGGAAGTACCATTTTATTTTTTAACGGGTCGGCGGCAAGGTGCGAACCGATAGTAAAAAGCCTGTCTTGAACCGAAACCAGAAGTTCGTTTGTTTCCTTATCTTCAATTACATCCCGTAATAAACCTACATGAGAATTAAGCTCATCAACAGTGCCGTAAGCTTCAATGCGTATATGATGTTTAGGAAGGCGCGTGCCTCCAATAAGTGAGGTTAACCCTTTATCGCCTGTTTTAGTGTAAATTTTGAAAGCCATTTTTTTTGCGCTTATAATACGAATTTACACATAAAATAGTGGAATTAAAGATGCGCTTAAATTCTAAAACGTAAAGCTCATATTTAAATTGGGCATGATAGGTAATTGGTTTATGCGTTTAAATGTAAACCTATCCACATAAAATATATTCGCGCGGTTGTAAATGTTTGTCGCGCCAAAACTTATTTCTAAAACAGTTCTCTCGCTCCAGTGGTATTTGTATTTAATACCTATATCCATCCGGTGATAGTCTGGCAAACGGCCGCCATTAAGGGTAGATGGAATATAATTCAGGGCATTGCCATTGGCTGTGCCGTAATTGTAATTAATATTGCCTCCGGGATTAAAGGAATTAATAAAACCCTGAGTTTGAGTAAACGGAAACCCGGTTCCAAAATTCCATCGGGCGTTCACTTCCCAGTTTTTCTTTTTTCCGAATGAATAAGAAGATACAAGATTAATATTATGTCTTCTGTCGAAGTTAGGCGGATAATTCAGAATTGCCCCGGTGTTATTATTTCCAACCCAGCGATCGTTATAGGTTAACGAATATACGGCCCAGAAGTAAAATCTTTTACGGTCGTATTTAAGTACAACGTCAAATCCCCGCGTGCGGCCCTGCTCGATTACAAAATTCTTTTTTACTTCGTCCGGTCGCGATGCGTTTAATGCGTTATCTTCAAAAACTTTTTCCCTGTTAATGTTTATTACCTGATTAAAAAATTTCTGATATACCTCCACATTCATTTCAAAATACTTTAAAAAATCAAATTCAAAACCTCCCACCACGTGTGTGGCTTTTTGCACGGAAGAAGACACCGTTTGTAAATTGCCTTTATAGTTTAAATAATTTTTTGAAATTTCTTCAGGCATTGGAGCATTTATAAAGCCATAGAAAAGATTAACCACGTCCCTGTCGCTGTTAGCGCTGATCATGGTTTGACTGTATAATCCGGCTGCGCCTTTAAATCTGATTTTCGGAGTGATGTTTATTTTTATGGCTCCACGTGGTTCAGGTGAAATTACACCCAGTGTAGCATAGTATTGCAAGCGAAAACTAGGCTCAAAAACAAATCTTTTATTTGGACCCAATAATTTATATTTTAAAAAGCCGGCAAAGTCAATGGTAGAACGTTTTAATTCAACCACCGCGTATAAAGGATTTTGTAATTTAAAATCGGTGTTGGTGATAACGCCTTCAAAACCAAAGCGCATTTCCTGTTTGCCAAAGAATTTTACAAAATTAAAACCCGTGTTAACGCCGCTTACATCACTGCTTTTAGAATCGGTTTCAAGGGTCGGGTTTTTAAAGGTTATCCCATACCTGGAGAAGGCAAAAACACCTTCCACTAAAATATTGGAATTAGAAGGAACAAGAACAAAGTTAGTTCCAAGACCAATGTTTTTCCATGCAAAAGAGGCAATATCACTGTAGTTTACTTTATCAGTAAAATTAAATCCGAACAAACTGAATTTGCTTCCGTTGGTGGAATTAATGGAAGCTTTTCCGTATAAATCAGTATAATAAAATGGTAAACCGTTAGGGTTGGCGTAGCTGTATAATAGTTTAGAGGTTTGAGGCAGGTAAGAATGCTTGGCAGATAATAAAAAGGAAGCGCTTGTATTACCGTTGTCTTTTAATTTAATAAGCGGACCTTCAAGAGTAGCCTTGCCGCCGAAAGTTGAGAAACCTAATTTACCCGATAATCTTTTTTTATTTCCGTCGCGTGTTGTAATATCCATGATGGAAGAGGTTCTTCCGCCATACTCAGCGCCAAATCCCGCGCTGTATACATCGGCGTTTTTCATTATGTCATTATCAAATACCGAAAACAAACCGATGGAGTGAAAAGGATTATAAACAATAAGTCCATCCAGTAACACTTTATTTTGAACCGGCAAACCCCCGCGGATATATAGCTGCCCGCCCTGATCACCTGTAAAAACAACACCCGGTAAAACCTGCAGGTATTGGGCAATATCAGGCTCCCCTACGCTTGGCAGTTTACTGATAAGAATGGGATCAATTTTTTGAACAGCCACCGTGGTATTTTCCACTTTTTCTGCGGCCGTGGTGCTTACTTCTACTTCTTCCAGCTTAACGCCGCCTTTGGTTGCAAAGAATTTTTTGGAAAGAATTTCGCCCGCTTTTACATTAATTGTTTCGCTGATGGTATCGAAATCAAGACTTGTAACAAGGATGGTGTATGGCCCCGGAGGAACACGGGTAATATTAAAAAAACCATTCAGATCGGTATTACCGCCAATAGTTGTACCTTTTAAATATACATTAGTAAAGGGAACGGGTTCGCCGTTGGCCTTGTCATAAACAAACCCCTTAACTGTACCATTGGTTTGCGCAAGCACGGTGGCATTGATTAATAAAAAAGACAAGAACAGAAATGTATAATGGGAACTAATCCTCTTCATAACTAATAAGCTTTTAATGCTTTGTGAAAAATTAAGTGGTAAATGTAATTATTATTAAGTTAAGCTTTAACTTACAAAAAGGGTGATTTTTTAAAGATGGAGAATAATTTTATTTATTGGCCAGCTTAAGCATTAAAACTACAGTTCCGGTATCGAGGTAGACGAGCTTTTTATTTTGGGAATAATTAAGACTAACTTTAAAAAAACATAGCTTAATAAATTTGGTCGTGGCATAGATTTTTTATAAATTTACTTTACATTATTTTAATCTATTTAAATTCAGGCATAAATGAAAAAACATTATTTTAAAGCTGTTCAAAAGTCATTATTAATATTCATCGGTATTTTTTCATTGAATTTAAATGCGCAGGTAACAATTTTCTCAGAAAACTTTTCGGGTTCTTCCGGAAATTTTTTGCCTTCAGGATGGGTATCTTCGGGTGATTTCTATGCTGAAGACGGAACAGGAATGCCTCCCGGCTATGCTACCTGTACTGTTTCTGGATCCTCTGGAGGATACATGCTGGCATCTTATGACGGGGTTTCCGGAACAACAGAATCTGCTGAATCTCCTGTTTTTAGTACATTAGGAAAAAGTAATATGACCATGAACTTTAATGCTTTACTGGATGTTGGATCTACCCGTACTTTTTCTTTGTTTTTTAGTGTAGATGGGGGCGCAACTTATCCTATTTTAGTTCCTTTTACCAATGTTTCTAATAATGGTGCATGGGCTGCTGTGCCTTCTATTACTTTACCTTCTTCTATTGATGGCTTTACCTCCGTGAAATTTAAAATAGCTTTTACATCTAATAATACAGGTGACTTTTATGCCGTTGATGATATTATTATTACAGGCTTAACTTCTCCCATTTTTTATTACAATGGCGTTGGTCAAATAGATAATTTAGCTTCTTGGGGTACAGCTGGCAATGGAACAGGAACTCCCCCAACAAGTTTTTCGGCTCAGGCTCAAACTTTTTATTTTACAAATGCGCCAAGCATTAATCTTTCAAATATGGCGGGAACAAGTATTTCTTTTACCGGAAGTCTTACTACCGTTCATGTTGGAACAGGAACCACCAGTATAAATTTAACCATTCCCACGACTCATACACTATTTGTAGGGTCAACTACTTCTCTACAGGTGAATAATCAAGCTACACTTACTCTTCAAAACATTACTTTTCCTACAGCCAATGTGAATATCCAAACAGGGTCGCTCATAAATTATGCCCAAACAGCCGGTATAATTGCTCCGATTTCGAGCGCACATTATAACATGACTATTTCTGGGGGGGCAGATATTCAAGCTGCCGGCGATTTTACCGTAAATAATAATTTTAATGCAACTAACGGAAGTTATAAAATGAATGGAACCCCTATAAGGAGTTTATATTTGAACGGTCCCATCTCTACTTCCGGAGGCTTTATTAAAACGGGAAATTCAATTTTAAATATCGGTGGATCAGGTGCTATTGGTACAGTTAATTTTGCGGCGGGTGCCACAACATTTAGTATTAATAAATTATTTCTTAACCGCGCAGGGCAAACGTTAACCCTTGGTTCTGATTTATCGGTAACCAGCACAGCTTCATTATCCAATGGAAATATAAATTTAAACGGTAAAACATTAAAATTAAACGGCGCTACGACCTTTCCGGCCTCAGCTGCGGCTGGGGTGTTTATAGGCTCGGGCAGTTCCAACCTTACCTTAGGAGGAACAGGAGCACTTACTAATGGTTTGTTTATGGATCAAAGCTCTTCAAGTTCTAAAACTATAAAGGCGCTGAACCTTACAAAGACCGGATCTACACTAAATTTAGGGAATTCAATAGAGATTACTGATTCAGTTAAAATAACCGGAGCTACTTTGAATACAGGTGGAAATCTAACTCTTAAATCTACCTTGAATTTGAAAGGCCGCATTGCTGAAATCAGTTCAGGCGGATCTCTAAGCGGAAATGTAACGGTTGAAACTTTCGCTAAAGGAGGTTCTGCGGGATGGGCTCAGTTAGGTGTAAGTGGTGTCAGCGGACAAACATTCAATAGCTGGTATGGCCAAATTCCTATGACAATTGAAGGTTCTGCTACCGGAGTAACTTCTGCCGGCGGATATTATTTTGAATCGGTACAAGGGTGGAAAGAAACAGATCCTAATGGTTACGATACAACTATTGTGGTAACCGATCCATTGGTGGTAGGTAAAGGTTATTGGGTTTATCTTGCTTCCAGCACTTCATCTGCGGCAGATAAAATCTGGACTGTTACAGGAGCGCCAGTTACCGGCCCGGTTATTATGCCTGTAACCAATACACCTACGGTGCCTGCATCTGTACAAGGTTATAATTTAGTTTCCAATCCCTATGCTTCGCCTATTTCATGGACAAAACTTCGAAATGGCAATCTTCAGGTAGCGGATGCGATTTATGTTTATAATGCAGATCTTGGTACATCAACTTCTTATGTAGGAGGTTTTGGAACAAATGGTGGAACCGACGTAATTCCTATGGGTCAGGGTTTTTATGTTCAGGCTTTAAATAACACTTCTTTAATTTCCGCAGAGTCAAATAAAGTTTCTAATAATACAGTAGCAAACCAATTATTAAAAACCGCATCGCCAAGTGCAAATATTGGTTTGACATTAAAATTAAAAATAAACGGTAACGCGGGCGAATCCGATGAAACGGGTTTCCGTTTTCACTCAGCGGCCACTAGCACTTTTGATGCAGAATGGGATGCAAATAAATTATTTACAACCCCTGGTTATGCAGGGTATCCGGGCGCCTATTCGCATTACACTTCTATTTCAAGTAAAGGAACCGGTAATGTGGATTATTCTATTAACAGTTTACCTATTCCGGCAACACAAAGTGTAAGCATTCCGGTTCTGGTTAAGGTAGCTAGCACCGGTATTTATACTATTTCGCCTATTGACCTTCAAAATCTTCCTGATCCATCTTGCGTGGTTTTAAGAGATAAGCTTTTAAATGTTAATCATTCTCTGGCTAACGGTCCTTATATTTGTAGCATTAATGATACTACTTCTGCGGCACGTTTCGAATTGAACATTTGCGCGCAAGGAATAACTACAGGGGTTTCTAACAATTCCAGCGCTTCTGTTGCCAATACTATTTTTATAAATCAGGATAACGATGGCGCTGTTGTTAATACCATCTTCGCACAAAATACAAAAGCTGTTATATCCGTTTATAATATTGTTGGCCAAAAATTAATGGAAAACATAACCGTTAACGGAACTGCAACAGAAACTCATCTTAATCTTGATCTTCACAACCAAGTTGTACTTATACGTGTAACTACTGATAAGGAAAGTGTTACTAAGAAAATCGTTCTTCATTAATAAAGTTTTATCAACTGTTTTAACCCGGCCAGCAAAGCCGGGTTTTTTTGTGCCGTAGTTAGTTACCTGTTATTAACATCATTTTTATAAAAGTTAATAATTTTGCACTAATGTATCTGTTTTTAAGATCCAAGGCTTAAATTTTCATACTTTTTTAGTTGCACCCCCCCTTTTTTTGATATACTTTTGTCAAAAATCAGATAAAATGACAAGCAGACGAATTTTAGCCATGCAGGACGTTATTAAACGTGTACCCGTGCCAATTGATAAATCAACAAAACAGGTGTCGCAGTATTATGGGTCCGATGTATTTGGATTAGATGCCATGAGGGAATATCTTTCCGAAGAAGCATTCAACAGTATCCAAAACTCCATGCACCAGGGCACTATTGTTGAGCGGAAAATGGCTGATCAGGTGGCAGCCTGTATGAAAGCCTGGGCTCAGGCTAAAGGAGTAACTCATTTTACTCACTGGTTTCAACCCTTATCCGGTGCTACGGCAGAAAAACATGATGGTTTTTTTGAACCCATAGAAGGTGGAAGAGCCATCGAACGCTTCAGCGGGAATGCCTTAGTACAGCAAGAGCCTGACGCCTCTTCTTTTCCGAACGGCGGAATTCGTAATACATTCGAAGCCCGTGGTTATACGGCGTGGGATCCTACCTCTCCGGCTTTTATCTGGGGTCAGACATTATGTATTCCAACTATTTTTATTTCGTATACCGGCGAATCCCTTGATTTTAAAACTCCTTTATTAAAATCATTATCCGCTGTTGATAAGGCAGCGACAGACGTTTGCCAGTATTTTGATAAGAATGTTACAAAAGTTATCGCCACATTAGGCTGGGAGCAGGAATATTTTTTAGTGGATTCTGCTCTATATAATATACGTTATGACCTTCAGCAAACGGGCCGAACTCTGTTCGGGCATGCATCAGCAAAAGGTCAGCAATTGGAAGACCATTATTGGGGCTCGATACCTGAAAGGGTTGCGGCGTATATGCGCGATTTTGAATATGAAGCGCACTTGCTTGGAATACCGGTGAGAACGCGGCACAACGAAGTAGCACCTGCTCAGTTTGAATGCGCTCCGGTTTTTGAAGAAACCAATCTGGCTGTAGATCACAACCTGCTCCTAATGGATGTTATGGAAAAGGTGGCTATTCGTCATAATTTTAGGGTGCTGTTACATGAAAAACCTTATGCAGGAGTTAATGGAAGCGGCAAGCATAGCAACTGGAGCCTGGCAACCAATACCGGAAAAAATCTGTTATCGCCGGGTAAAACCCCAAAAACCAATTTGCAGTTCCTCACGTTTTTCGTTAATACCGTAATGGCTGTTTACGAACATGCGGATTTATTACGTGCCTCAATTGCTTCCGCCAATAACGATCACCGCCTGGGCGCAAACGAAGCGCCGCCGGCCATTATGAGCGTGTTTTTGGGCGAACAATTATCAAAAGTGCTTGATGAGCTTGAAAAGGCAGTGCACAGTGGAAAAATGAGTCCTGAAGAAAAAACAGCGCTTAAATTAAACATTGGTAAAATACCTGATATTTTATTAGATAATACAGATAGAAACAGAACTTCGCCTTTTGCCTTTACAGGAAATAAGTTTGAATTCAGGGCGGTTGGATCCTCGGCCAATTGCGGTGGTCCAATGACTGTACTTAATGCGATAGTAGCTCAGCAATTAGTTGCATTTAAAAATGAAGTAGATGGTTTAATGGATAAAAAGGTTGAAAAAGATGCAGCCATTTTTCAGGTGCTTAAAAAATATATTATAGCCAGCAAACGCATTCGTTTTGAAGGAAATGGTTATGGCGATGAATGGAAAGCGGAAGCAAAAAAACGCGGACTAAATAACATTCCTACTACACCCGGAGCGCTGGAGGCAATGATCAGTAAAAAGACCCTTCACATGTTTGAGTCACAGGGCATATTAAATCACCGTGAACAGGAAGCTCGCTATGAAATAAGCCTTGAAACCTATACTAAAAAAATTCAGATCGAATCGCGTATTATAGCAGACATGGTTAACAACCAGATTATTCCTGCTTCACTGATTTATCAGAAAATTTTAATTGATAATGCCGCAGGATTAAAAAATATTTTGAGCGCCGGTGATTTTAAAAAAGCTGCCGACACTCAGATTGAACTGATAAAAGAAATAAGCGAGAGGGTTACTATTATAAAGAAGGCGGCAGATGAAATGACTGAGGAAAGAAGAAAGGCCAATAACCTTGATACATCAAAGAAACAAGCGCATGCCTATTGTGAAAAAGTAAAACCATTTTTTGAAACTATACGTTACAATGTAGATAAGCTGGAGAATATTGTTGATGATGCGACCTGGCCATTACCAAAATACAGGGAAATGCTGTATTTAAGATAGATTAATTAAAAATAAAAAAGCCGCAATTTGCGGCTTTTTTTATGGGGGTGCGGTTTTAAATCAATTAATTAGCGAAGGCGCGTTTATTGGCATGATACCATTCTCTTCCATAAAAAGTAGGGGTTGCCAGTACATCGTTATTATGGAAAATACATTCAATGATTCCGGCGCGCTTTAAATAATTTGTATAATCGTGAGCGCGTTTAATATGCTCTGGTTCAACTTCCAGAATTTCCATCACAGAAGATTTTTCCTTTTCAATTGCCGCTTCCAGAATCATGTATTTTACATCATTCAATACATTGCTTATTTGCACAATTCCTAATGTGGTAATGGTGCAGGTAAAGCCACCTGTATTCAAAAAAGTAGGGTTTTTTACAAATCCTTTGGTTACAAGATAAGTACCTAAGGCGTGAATATTGTGTGGTGCATTCTGAAGCAGGGGATTAAAACTTTCAGAAATATCCCATATTTCATTAGGGTTCTGTTGATACTTTTCAAATAACCAAGATAAGGTAGGATTAACTTCCATGTTTATTGTTTTAGTTTCTCTAATTTACACAATAATTTGAAAGGGCTGGCACAATATTTACGGTATTATGAACTTGTAGAAAACATTTCACGCTTTTTAGTTTTTTTGGAGACGAACTAAGGTTATTGGTTGATGAATAAGTAGAATGCATCTATGAATAAATTATCAACAGATAACTAACTACTTAACTTAAATTTATGGGGAAATCCCTAAAGAATAATTTAAGAATATCGTTTACGGATTGTAACGGTAGGCTTAATAGTCAACAGATCAATTTATTTAATCATCACCGAGGTCATGCTAAAAGATCCGGCAAGTGCTACATCATTAAAAAAAGTAATGTTTTCATTTTTTTCTTTAAGTGCCAGCGTATACAATAAAGGCAAATAATGTTCAGGCGTTGGAACTGCAAGATTGATTTCACGTCCTTGTTTTTTATAGTCAATCAAAGACTTATGATCGTCGGTTAAAATATATTTTTTAAATTTTTCATTTGCTTCCAGAGCCCAGTCGTGACCAAACGGAGCGTTAAAGTCATTATTCTTTATTTGAACATAACCGAAATTATGAACCATGTTTCCGCTCCCAATAACCAATACACCTTTTTCCCGGAGCGAGGATAATTGTTTGGCGAGATCGTAATGATACTGCGCGTCTTTTCCGTAATCCAGACTCAGTTGAATAACAGGTATATTAGCTTCAGGAAATATATTTTTTGTTACGCTCCAGCAGCCGTGGTCAAAACCCCAATCTTCGTTAAGCTCCACATTTGTTAGCGTGACAGATTTTTTGGCCTCTTCTCTTAGCCACTTACTCCCCGGAGCCGGATATTGCGTGGCAAACAACTCTTTTGGAAATCCGCCGAAATCATGAATAGTAGGGGGAAGATCCTGTGCAGTTACAAAAGTGCCTTTTGTTTCCCAATGGGCCGATACCATTAAAATTGCTTTCGGTTTAGGCAGGGTTTTTCCAATGGCTTTCATCTCACGGGAAAATGCATTGTCTTCAATCGCATTCATAGGGTTTCCATGACCTACGAACAATAAAGGCATTCTTTCAGTTGGAGCGCTTTTATCAAAAATTGAATTTAAAGAATTAAGTTTCATGCTAACTCCGGTTAATGAGAGGATCCCAAGGGATTTTATAAATTGCTTGCGGTCCATTTGCCGTACAAAGATACATCAAGCCGTGGAAGCAAAATACCGTTTTTATTTATTTAGGATTAGTCTGGTTTGTGGACTATCATAATAAAGAAGAAATGGTAGTAAATTAAATTAAATTGGACTTACACCACTTAAATAAGGACTATAACTAAGATTGGTGCTTTGTTTAACCGGCACGCTTAACACCGGAATATCAGAATGGTTCACAAACTGTTTGGCATAAGGCCCTGTGACAAGTTGATCCAGGCTGAAATCATTATCATTCATAATTGCTATAAGATCTGCCTGTAGCCCATGAGCATGCGCGAGAATTTCCTTTGTAAAATTGTTTTCAAAAATAGTGGTGGAGGTGTATTGTAATTTTTGATCGGCAAGATATTTCTCAACCTGTTTTACATATTGTTTTACCTTGTCTTTACTCTCTTTGCTTCTGTCTGAGGTAAAGCCCGTTATATGAATTGTTGAACCAAATATTTTTGCGAGCTCAACCACATAATCTACTTTTTGGCGCGAGTGAAGACCTAAGCGAATAGGCAGGATAATATTTTTAAAACCGTTCTTAATTTTTTTCTGTATGGTAATTACAGGACAGCTTGAATTATGAACTACTTTATAAGCATTGCTTCCGATAAAAAACTCTTTGGCTCCTGTTGTTCCATGGGTACCCATGATGATGAGACTGAATTTTTCTTTTGAGGCAGTTGTATTAATTACTTTTTCAACACCCCCCATAATAACATCATAAGTAATGTCGATACCACTTGAAAGTTTATATGTTCCGGCAATTGTTTTTAAATGCAGTAGAGCACTTTTTTGGATCTTATCTAAAAATGGTTTTTCATTAGGAACAGTAAGTTCGCTACCGGTAGTGTAAAGCGAATTAACAGCATGAATCAATTTAATGCTTGCGTGATTAACCTTTGCAATTGAAATGGCTTGTTTTAAAGCATTGGCAGCCGTATCTGAAAAGTCAGTGGGCACAAGAATTTTTTTAATTTCGAATTTTTTCATTTTTATTTAATTAAAATAAGGATAATCAGTTTAAACATACAATAAATATACCAACGGTATTTAAATTTAGATCTTTTATAAGAATTATATAAACTCGCCCTTTTTAAAATAATCTATCATTGAATCGATAATGAGTTTGTTTTGTTGTTTGGCATCGAGATGAGGTAAATTTTCTTTCAACTTCCAATGGGGCCACCCTTCTTCATCTTTCCCGATAAATTCATAAAAACCGAAGGGCTCTAGCAGTGTGCAAATAGCTACATGCATCACTTCCAGTTTTTCATCCTTCTTGTATTTTTTAAATGGTTTGCCAAGTTCGTTAAGTCCTATCATAAAGAGCATGGTATCATAATCCATTTCTCCTCCGAAGCGTTCATTTAATTTTATCTGCAAAGTTTCCCAATCACTAGCCATTTTTACCACAGGGTTAGAATTTTTCATTATCATGCTTTTTTATCTCTTCGTTGTAATGGTGTATAAACGCCAAAACTTCATCCTGTCCCATTTTTTTTTCGGCCGATGTAATAAAGCTGTTGGGAATCTCTTCCCAATGTTTAGCTAATTCAGTTTCAATATTTTTAATATTGCGGGCCAGTTCTGCCTTCGAATTTTTATCGGCCTTGGTATAGATAATACTAAATGGTATTTCTTTAGAGCTGCACCATTGCATAAATTCCAGATCAATGCGTTGCAACGGCAGCCTGCTGTCTATTAGTACAAATAAGGTGGCAAGGTTTTCGCGCTTCTGACAATAATCGCTGATTATAGATTCAAATTTATCGCGGTTATCTTTGCTTGTTTTTGCATAGCCATAGCCAGGCAGATCGACCAGGTGCCAGTTATCGTTAATTAAAAAATAATTAATAAGTTGTGTTTTGCCCGGAGTACTTGATGTTTTTGCCAACCCATTGTTATTGCAAAGCATGTTTATAAGCGACGACTTACCCACGTTACTGCGTCCAATGAAAGCATACTCTGCCAAATGCGATTTAGGACACTCCTGCAAACGGGAGGCGCTTTGTTTAAATATTGCTTTTTTTATTATCATTTTTTTTAATGGCGCTGAGCCTTTTCTGTAAGGTAGGAAGTAAAATGCCTTTCTTTTTTACTTTCATACACATCGTTAATTGTTACCAGAATGCCGGTTTCTTCAACTCCTCCAAAGGTAGGGTTTATGGCTGTGCCAAAGCTCTTCATGGTTGGGCTCAGGTTCATATAGGCATTCACTAAAGGAGGAATGTTTTCCCCCAAACTTCTTACATTTTTATTTAGTAACGCATGTCCTTCTTTATAATTCAGGCCTTCTAATTCTTTTAAAAAAGAGCTTACATCCGTTTCTATCCGAACACTGTGTATCGGAACAACAAGCTTTTCATGATCAGGAAAATAATGGTTCATAAATGCAAGGATATAATCCCGCGCCTGTACATTAAAATCGGTATACATGGTTACTTTTCCGTAGAAGTGCTTCTGTGACGGATTATCCAACACAATAGCGCCCAGCCCGTCCCAGAGATTATCCAGGCTGAACAAACCTTTACGAAACTGCTCGCTTGGCTGATACATAGGTTGAATAAAAGATCGTCCTAATTCAATTGTATAAGGAAGATATTCTTCACAAAACTGAGGACTGAAATTAAAAAGTTCGGTAGTGGCCAGATGTACATGACCATTTTTATATTCAGCATCTTTACAAAGAATGAACCGGTAAGCGCCCACAATTTCCTTGTCGGCCGGATTCCATACCAATAACTGCTGGTAGGGATGATCGCTGGTATCAAATTCATCAATGTCTGTTTCATTACCTGTTCCGCCGCCGGCATGCCTGAAAGTTACCTCACGTAATCGTCCAATCTCACGCATAACATTGGGTGAATTATGATGCGTAATAATGTATATTTCATTATGACCATTATTGGTCTTCCGTACATAACGCTCTTTATTCAGCTCGTCACAAAGCGCCTGTTTACTTACTGCATCAATTATGTTCTTCATAACTATCAGGGTAAAGATACAATTAAAATCAACCATAGATTTAAAATTTATCTCTTAAATAACCTGAAAAAAATTTAATTTTTTGTACTTTTAATCCACGCTATGTTTCATAAAATTTCCTTTAAATTATTTTATATTATTATTTTTTTTCTGAGTGCGTTTTATATTAACGCGCAGAGTTCTTATACATTAAATCCCAGTCAAAAAAATGAAGATTGCACCAAAGGCGCAGCAGGAATTCAATTGTTGGGTCTGCAAAATAACGATACTTTATCCATAGAATGGAGTAACGGGCAAACCGGAGTTTACAGTATCGCCGATCTCAGCGCTGACAATTACAACGTTCATATAAAAATTAAACACAAGCTCGATACTACTATAACCTATAATATTTTAAACGATAAATGCATTGTAGGTATCTCAAATCATTTTACGCCTAACGATGATAACTATAACGACTTATGGCAAATTTCCAATTGGAATTATTACCCCCACTTTGAATTATATGTATTTAATAAATGGGGTCAACAGGTTCATTCACAGAAAGGGAATTATATGCCCTGGGATGGAAAATGGAACGGGATTAACGCTTTAGATGGCACGTATTATTATGTCTTTTATTATGACGGAAGCAACAAACATAACTTACTCAAAGGCGATGTAACAATACTCAGATGAGAAAATCAGTTTTATATTTTCTTTTTCTTTTCATAATTAGCGAGGATAAGGCACAGCAATTTCCTCAATACACACAGTTTATTTTTAATAAAATTGGTTATAACCCGGCAGCTTCCGGTACTGCTGTAAATGCACCATTTGAAATTATTTTCGGTGCACGAACACAGTGGATCGGATTAAGTAATAATCCTAAATCAGAATTTGTATCCTTCAATTATAATTTTGTTCCGCAAAGAAGTTACAGCCATTGGCATAATGTTGGGATGTATGTTGACCAGGATCAGAACGGAAATTTTGTAAAGAACGACGTTTGGTTGTCTTATACCTTTCATTTATTACTTACAAAAAAAATAGTATTGTCAGCGGGCTTGTTTGCCGGCATTAAACAATACAAGCTTACGCTGAATAACCTCGATAGAAATGATCCTGCTGTAATGAAGAGCTCAGGCTCAGTAATTGCCTATCCGGATTTGGTGCCCGGCGTAAGGCTTTCTTCCAAAAAGTTTTTTGCCGATTTCTCGCTGCAGCAAATTACTTTGTTCAGTCAATCCGGCATCGGAGGTCAAAATGGGAGTCCATCAAAACTGCTCCCACACTATAATATAAGTGCCGGTAAAAAAATCAAACTGAACGATTATAATACATTTATGGTGGCAACTAACCTCCGGGGTTCAGTAACGGCTCTTCCTTCCGTAGAATTAAACGTTATGAATTACTACGATAAAAAACTGGCTTTTGGTGCAAGTATCCGTGGAAGGAATTTCTTATGTGCCATAGTGCAATTCAGGGTACTGCGCAATTTTAATATTGGCCTGGCTTATGATTTTTCCATTAATAAAATGTTATACGCCGCGCCACACACAGCGGAGGTCATGATCAGTATCTCGCCTATTTTTGGCGGAGAGATGTCTCCTCAAAAAGGAAACCGCAGATCGTTGGATGACTGTACATTTTAAATTGTTTACTTCCATTTAAAGTTCAAACCATTTTACGCACAGTTCTGTCCACTTAAAAAGTAAACCCCGCCACTTTTAAGAGAGTAGTATTTCTTTGCGGGCTGTCGTATTAAATTTATCATATGATCTTTAAACCAATACGCAAAAATTAAAGATGGGTTAATTACATAAACTAAAACTTAAAGTATGAGCTATTTAATAAACAACCAGCAAAAAGTAAATGAAATTATTTTCGCCAACCGGAATAAAAGTTATGGAGCTTATGCCATTCGTTCCGCTTATGGGAATACTATCTTAAAATCGCTTGCATTGATGTTATCAGGTTTTGGAACTATCATGTGTGTTGCTTTTTTCATGAGTAATAAACCTGCAGATGAAAGCGCGGCGATTCAAACTTTGCTTGATGACAGCGTGTATACGGTTGAGGTAAGCCTGGAGCCTCCTAAATTACCGGAGCCTTTCATTCCTCAACAAAAATCGCAGGAAGGATCTTCTTCCATGAGTACGGTTATTAGCAACACCGCGGCTGTTGAAACCAGCACTAACATGGAAACAGGAAGCGGACCAACCACTTCAACTTTGACAACGGAAGGCACCGGTGGGCCATCAAGCGGAACAGTGGCTTCAACACCAACTGTTGACTCTGGTGTTGGTGAAGCTGTTTTTGCTGTTCCTGACAGTCCTCCTGAATTTGAAGGCGGCTTAAAAGCCTTGTATGCTTTTCTTGGAAGTAAATTAAAGTTCCCGAATGAAGCTCTGGAAATTGGCAAAGAAGGAACGGTATATGTGAAATTTGTGGTAGATCAAAACGGAAAAGTTTGCAATCTTAAATTGCTGAATAACCTGGGATACGGACTTGATCAGGAAGCCCTGCGGGTTGTTTCCATGATTCCTGATTTTAAATCGCCGGGAAAAGTGAATGGCAGAGCAGTGAAAGTTTATTATCAGCTGCCTATAAAATTTAAAGTGAAATAATTTTAAGCCTACAAAAAAGGAGCGGACATATTTTTGCCGCTCGCTTTTTCATTTTATATTTTTATCCTAACAATTGTTTTACCAAAACAGAAACAAGTTTGTTATCTGCTTTCCCTGCAAGCGCTTTGGATGCGGCCCCCATAACTTTACCAACATCTCCAGGCCCTGAAGCGCCCACCGATGAAATTATTTTAGTTAGTTCGGTTTTAATTTCTTCTTCACTCATTTGTTTGGGCAGATATTCTTCCATCACCGCTGCCTGAGATAATTCCACCTCTTCAAGATCGGCACGGTTTTGTGATTTATAAATTTCAGCAGATTCTTTACGTTTTTTTACTTCTTTATGGAGCGCTTTATTAACGCTGTCTTCGGTTAAACCCTCAGGTGATGTTTTTAATAAAAGGATAACTGATTTAATGGCGCGAAGGGCTTCAAGTTTTTTCGAATCCTTGGCAAGCATGGCAGTTTTAATATCGCCGTTAATTTTTTCTTCAATGTTCATTTAATAGAGTTTATAATGTAAATAAAAAAGCCACCCATTTAGAGTGGCTTTAAAAAAATTAATAGTTATTAGTGAGCTACGCTAAGTTTACCGGTTTTTAAAACATGGTTGGTGTTGCTGATCACTTTGTAAGAATAAATTCCAACTGAATAATTGCTAACATCTAATTTTACAGAACCGTTAATTAAATTTTTAGTTTCAATTGCTTTGCCGTTAAGATCGTAAATAGTTACCGACGCTGCATTTTTGCTTTCTGTGGCAAAGTTTACAAATGAGTTAGACGGGTTAGGGAATACCGACATTTCAATTGTGTTCATTGTGTTCTTTTCAATTCCAACGCTGGATGGTTTAGATCTTGTTACAAACGTTTGTGTAGAAGCACCTGCACCTGTTAATGTAGAGGTTGAAATAGTAAAGACAGGGTTTTTAATACCCGCAGCATAATAATTATAGTTTAACTGAGTTACTACTCCGGTAATAATAGAAACAGTGTAGTTAAGAGTTTGTGTGGTTACAACGCGCAATACATTCGTATAAGTTGCGCCTGGAAGAATCAAAGTACCCGTACCGTCAGCAACAACATTTGAATTACCTGTAAAGCTTCCGGTGTTTCCGCTAATATATAAAGCGCCACCGGTTGTTGAAGTCGTATTTGAATTAAGAGTCATCGGGTATCCGGCATATACTGCTGGTGAAGTATAATTTAAAGTTGCAGCAACCGCACCTAAATTAATATTTCCGCCGAAGTATTTTAAATTTGAAGTTGTAGATTTGAAATAAGAAATGTCATTTGTTCCTGAAGCAACTGCTATATCAGCGTTAGGATAAGCAGTGTTTGTAACCGCAGAAGCAGTATAATTGCTTACTATGTTTGAATGTGTTACAATGGTTGAATAATTCCAAACCGCACCGGCTCCTGAAGCTCCAGGTGTGATGTTCGTTGAATCACATTGATATACACTAAACATATCACCAGCTGCAGGCGCATGATTAGCCTGGGTTAGTGTTTGCGCGTTAATGCCCATTGCACATGTAAGAGATAATAAAGACAAATAAATTTTTTTCATTTTCATAATTTTTGATTTAACCAAATGTATAAAAAAATATCCTTAGTTTTTCTGAAAAATGAGCTAAATACCCATTAGCTTCAGTACCTTGTCAATGTCTTCAGGGGTATCTATGCAATGACTATCGAAAGAAGTTTCAATACATTTAATTTTAAAACCATTTTCAAGCCATCTTAATTGCTCAAGCGATTCAGCTTTTTCAAGATCAGAAGGGGCAAGTAGTGTTATTTTCTCCAGAATGTCGGCCCTGTAAGCGTACATGCCCACATGCCTGAAATAATTATAATGCAGGTGCCATTCTTTTTCTTCTTTATTTTTTATAAAAGGAATAACATTTCTGCTAAAATACAAGGCCTCTTTGTTGGAATTTAAAATGATTTTAACTTCTCCTTTATCAAACAAAACATCATAGCTGGTGCACTTTATCATTTGGGTTGCAATTTGCACATCCGAATTACACGCTTCGGCAAGCGAATTAATTTGCTCCGGATCAAGAAAGGGTTCATCTCCCTGTATGTTTAGAATATAATCATATTGCTTTCCATTTAAAGTGTAAGCCTCAAAACAGCGATCTGTTCCGCTTGGGTGTTCTTCTTTAGTAATAACAACCTTTGCGCCAAAAGAAAGGGCGTGGTCTTCAATGCGTTTATCGTCGGTGGCAATAATTATTTCAGTTAATAAAGACGATTTTTTTGCCTGCGTGTAAACGCGTTCAAGCATTGATTTTCCTTTGATTTCAACCAAAGGTTTGCCGGGGAAGCGGCTTGAGGCGTATCTCGCCGGAATAATTCCTATAATAGACATGTTGTTGTAAAGATCAAAAATAACTAAAAAGTATTAGGTAAATTTGTATTTCTAAAAATGACATTGAAGCGAACTTATATATTTCTTTTTCTTTTCGGATTACTGTTAGCTTCCTTCAGACTTCCCTACGACCTTAAGCCGGCCAAAATCCTTCAGCAAATGAATGATTCAATAAAAGCGGTAAAAACGCTGCGTGCCAGAATTTCTGCCCTGGAACGCGTGGAGACTACCTTTCATACTGCCATTTCTGAAATTAAACTTCAAACACACCCGCGTAAATTATATTTTAAAAATCCTTCTCAAAAAATTGAAATACTTTATAACGCCGGAAAATTTAATAATAAGGCCCTGGTTAAACCAAATGCTTTTCCTTATGTTTCTCTTCAATTAGATCCAACCGGCAGCCTCATGCGCAAAAACCGTCATTATACCATCCACGAACTGGGTTTTGAATTTGTAGGAATTGCAATTGCGTTAACGATAAGCAAAGATAAAGAAGGAATCAATAATTTTAAATATTATGGCAAGGTTCAAAAAAACGGATATACCTGTTATCTGGTTGAATACGAAAATAAAAATTATGGTTATGTAGATTACATAACAGGCGAAAAGGAAACGGTGAGCTACATTGCCTCTAAGCTTACAGTTAATGATTACCTGGTTCGTTATAAAAACGATTTATTAAATGAATACGGGTATATTAAAAAAGGAAGGGTTTTAAAGGTGCCCAATTTATTTTGTAAAAAAGCCACTTTGTATATTGATGAAAAAACCATGCTGCCATTGGTTGTTAGTCTTAGCGATGATGCAGGGATGTTTGAAAATTATGAGTTTACAAAGCTCGAAATAAACAAGGGAATAAAAGAAGAAGAGTTTTCGAAGGATTATAAAGATTACCACTTTTAATAGCGGTTAGCACTGCCGCAACCTTGGTTTAAAGTTCTTTCATTAACACCTGATAAATTTTTATCATACCCTCTACATCTTTTTTATGAACTTTTTCATCCGGTGTATGAACAAATTCTTCAGCCGCACCAACAAAACACCAGTCCCACGGGTTTTCACTCATTTGTAAAGCGCCCGCGTCACTTCCTCCGCTGCCTTCCACTTCAAGCTGGTAAGCGCATTTATTTTTCTTAGCTATTTCTATTATTTTATTTATATAACTCCGCCTTGGTATTAAGCTGTCGCGAAGGCTGATTACCGGACCTTTTGCATAATGTACACCATCCGAGATCCAGCTGATATCAGAAATGAGAGCCTGCTTGATTTTAAATTTTTTATGTAAAAAACGTTGGAGGTATTGAACACTTCCGCCACCATGTTCTTCCCATGTGCTAAAAACAATAGCTCCATCTTTAAGAGTTTCAGCCACTTTTAAAGCGTTATAAACTCCAAGCCGGTTATCCATATAACAACATTGGATATGGTCTTTATCTTCGCGCCAGTTAGGTTTAAAGGTAAGTTCAGTTCCGGTTTCAAAATCTCTTTTGGCTTTATATTCAAGACTTACAGCGCCGGTTTTTTTATTTGCATTGAGTTTTAATTCCGCTTCCAGAACACCCTTTGAATCGCTGCCTATTAATTTAAATCCGTCTTTTAAAACCGGACCACCTATTTTTACGAGTTGTTTGCCATATCGCACCGTAAACCCAATGCTGTCCATGTGGGCAAAAATAGCGGTACGGGGTTTGCCAAAAACAAGAATAATATTATCCTGAAATTCAGGGCCTGAAAAAATCTTAGGTTTAACTTTCCATTTCTTTGAATTCTCGGAAATATAAAACAACAGAAACTGTTTCATGGCTATCTCGTTACCGCTCGGTGCCGGAATATGACACATTAATTTAAGAGTATCGTAATTACTTTTTTTGGCTGCCATAAGATTATAATGTTTTAATGTAATGTAATTTGGTTTGGTATAAATTCTTCAATCCTTCTTCGAGCAGATGAGTATTTTGCTTTTTAATTCTAAAAAGGATGGAATTAATAGCATCGAAATTTTGTTCAACAATTCTTGAATCTGTGTCTTTTAAAATCTTCATCACTAAATTCATATCTTCAAAGCTAAACTCTATTTTATATTCAAACAAGATAAATCTTTCGTCTATTTCAGAATTTAAAATGGCATTGGCAGCCGCCGTTTTATATGCATTAATTAGACCGCTTACTCCTAAAAGCGTTCCTCCGAAATACCGTACAACAATAATTAAAGTGTTGGTTAGATCTTTACTTTGAAGCTGGCCGAGAATTGGTTTTCCTGCACTGTTTGAAGGCTCTCCGTCATCGTTTGCACGGTGCGCCGCTGCATCAACACCCAGTCGCCATGCATAACAATAATGATTGGCAGAGGGATTTTCTTTTTTTACCAGCAAGAGCGAATCTTTTATTTCCTGTTCAGTGTTTACAGGAAAAATGAATGACAGAAATTTGGAGCCCCGGTCTTTAAACATGCCCTGCGCAGGTTTCACAACTGTAAAATATGAGTCTGAAAAAAGCATTACACCGCAATAAGAATAATGGAAATAAGTGCCAGTATAATTCCCGCTACATTGATAATAGAAAGTTTTTCTTTGAAAATAAGCCAACCCGTTATAGCTGCAAGGGCTACGTTACACAGATTTAATACAGGAAAAAGCTGAGCACTGCCCAGTAATTTTGTATCGAGCGATTTGAAAATAAAATAAATGCTGAAATAATTGGGAATGCCAAGTGCGATACCAGCAACAATATTTTTTACATTAAAAACACTTTTCCATTCTGTTTTTTTAGTTGCTAGCTGGTAGGTAATAACAATCAGTCCAATACAAAAGGCCGATAAAAAAGTGAAGATGGTGAACAGGACACTGTCGTACGATGTTTTAATAAATAAAGAATTCGTGAGGTTGATGGTAGTATCAATAATGCCGCTGCCAATAAAAACCAGGGCGGGTAGCCAGAATAATTTTTTAAGGTGCGGATTATCTCCGCTTGATGCAGAGGATAAATACACTGCCACCAAAGCAAGAACTATTCCTGTAATTTTAAGTAAGGAGAGTTCTTCATGGAGATAAAAAACGGAAAACATTACGGGAATAACCACACTCATCTTGTTGGCCACTGAAGCTGTTGCAATACTTATCCGCTGGGCAGTTTGCCCGATAAGATAAAATATGCAGATAAAAACTGCTCCCAACGGTATACTGATCTTAACCCAATCGGCATTCAAAATTTCCCGGGCATTAACAGTTTCATTTAAAAAAAGAAATCCTGTAACACAAGCCGTTATATAATTGATAAATATGGCTACAAAACTGTTTACATTATATATGTGAAACAATTTAAAAATGATCAGTAAAAAAACGCTGATAACAATGGTGGCGAGGATGTATAACATAAAATAAGGTCTGTAAAAATAGAATTAATTCCCTAATTTTGAAGAATGTATAAAATGATATTTGTCACATTCGCATTCGCTTTTCTTATAAAGGGAAGATTAATGGGACAGGATATTTATTATAAAAGTGTAACAGCCGATATCATAAAACAGTTTAGCGATACATCAAAAAAAACAGTTATAAAACAAGATCTGCTTTTATCCTACAAAAAAGAATTTGAATATGTTTTAAAATTTTTTCCAAAAATGGAGTTTGAACAAATTGAAATAAGCGCCACGCGGGGTAATAAAATTTCGAAAACAATACCCTCGTTTTCTTCCATGTTTCAGTCACCTGAAAAAAGAAAATACACTATTGCATTAAGTTCAGGTACAACAAAGGGGTTAGACAGCCTTATTTTTCTTAATCTGAATATTAATTCGCGTATTGGTTTAATATCAAGGCAAGTAGCCATAATTGAAAATTTAAGCACAAGTGGTTTTTTTGATATGATTTTCTGGCATTTTAAAAACCTCTCAAAAAAGGGCAGAACTAAACTGGAGCATGAGGCCGAATTAAAAGTGCTTGAAACGGGATTAGGGTATCAATTGCTGGCTCTTAGCCGTTCAAATGATGAAAAGATGAAACATGAAGAAGAACTAAATACCAAATCCTATAAATATTATTATAAAAATTATAAAAACAGGTTTATGGACCCGGAAAGTATAAGTAATTTTATAATGGATATTCCGGTATATGATGTAAATAATTACAAATATAAACTAAAAATAACAACTCGAAATGAAAAGTCTTTTTAACTGGCTTGATGCCGAAGAATTTATAAATCGTATAAACAAATTGTCTCCTTCAACACCTGCGCTTTGGGGAAAAATGGATGTAGCACAAATGTTACATCATTGCCAGAAACCGTTAGAGATAGCTTCCGGCTCTTTAAAACCAAAGATAAATAAACTGATAAAATTTTTATTTGGTAAAAGAGCGAAGAAACAATTATTGAGCGATGTTGGCTTTAAAAAAAACCTTCCAACTTTTGCCGAGGCTAAAATTGTGGATCAGAAAGTGTTTGATGTTGAAAAAGCAAAACTTATAAAATTAATCAAAGAATTTCAGGAAAAGGGAATAGCAGGATTAACCAACGATCCGCATCCGTTTTTTGGAGAGCTGACTCCGGTTGAGTGGGACATTCTTCAAACCAAGCATCTTGATCATCACTTGTCGCAGTTTGGGGTATAACTTCATGTAATTAAAAATACCATGTCATTTATTATAACGGAACAAACAGGTCATGTATTAATACTGAAGCTTAACAGGCCTGATAAATATAATAGTTTTAACAGAGCCATGGCTCTGGAACTTATTTCTGAACTTGAAAACGCTGAAAAAAACGCTAACGTAAGAGCCATTTTGATTACGGGTGAAGGCAAAGCTTTTTGTGCGGGTCAGGATCTTGCCGAAGCACTAGACGCGGAAGGTCCGGGCATCCGAAAAATCGTTGAAGAACATTATAATCCGATTATTCTGAAAATCAGGAATATTGAGAAGCCGGTGCTTGCTGCTGTTAACGGAGTTGCTGCAGGTGCCGGCGCAAACATTGCTCTTGCGTGCGATATTGTATTCGCCGGAAAATCGGCAAGCTTTATTCAGGCCTTCAGTAAAATAGGATTGATACCTGACAGCGGCGGAACCTTTATGCTGCCCCGCCTGATTGGTTTCAATATGGCAAGCGCGTTAATGATTACCGGCGATAAAGTTACCGCCGAAGAAGCAGTGCAGTACGGCATGGTGTATAAAATGTTTGACGACAATGATCTGATGAATCAGGCGCTCATTAACGCCCGGCATATTGCCGACATGCCAACCAAAGCGATCGGTTTAACCAAACGTTTATTAAATCAATCATACAGTAATAGTTTACAGGATCAGCTGAACGCCGAACGGGATGTGCAGGTAGAATCAGCACAGAGTTATGATTACAAAGAAGGTGTGAATGCTTTTTTAGAAAAAAGAAAGCCCGTGTTCAAAGGTGAATAGGTAAGTACTTATTTAAACCAGCTGCTGTACATAAGATAATTGTTGGCAATCCGGTTTATTTCACCATTAATTAATTCCTCCGAAATGTCTTTTACTTTTTTTGCGGGCACTCCTGCAAAAATGCATCCGGAAGGTACCACGGTTCCCTCCATTACTACTGCTCCTGCGGCTATAATGGTATTGCTGCCTATTTCACAGTTATCCATTACAATAGCTCCCATTCCTATTAAAACGTTATCATGCACTTTACATCCGTGTACAATAGCGTTATGCCCAATAGACACATTGTTACCCAAATGCACTTTTGTTTTTTCATAAGTACAATGAATAACAGCGCCGTCCTGAATGTTTACTTTGTTGCCAATGCGTATACTGTTTACATCACCACGAACAACCGCGTTAAACCAAACACTGCAATCGTTTCCCATAATTACATCGCCCACAATAGTGGCGTTAGGGGCAACAAAACAGTTTTCTCCTAATTGGGGAAGTATTCCTTTCACGGGTAAAATAACAGGCATGGTTTTTTTATTTATGAATTAATCGCACAAAAATGTAAATTTATTTGATTAAATAAAAAATAGAATTACTTTTGTCTTCATACAATGAAATTCTTTTTACATACATATTGGCCGGCTTGCTGCATGCATCACATGTATAGCGCCACTTGTATGCGCTAATTCTTAGCAATAAAATTCCTTTTTTTCTTTTTCTTTTTTAAAAAAATAAACCGTTATGGTACAATTTGACATTCAGGAGCAGATCCTGGAAAAATTAAACGCTTTGGTTGTTGTATTAAACAGCGCCGGAAACGCAGAGTACGTGAGCAAATCAGCCTGTCAGCTTCTGGGTTATGATAATGACGAATTAATTGGAAGTAATTGGTGGGAAGTAACGCGTTTTTCAAAACCTGAGGGTGAAAAAACACGTGAGAAAATACTTGCAGTTCTTCGTCGTAATGTAGATTCAGTTGAAACGTTTGAACACATTTTTAAAACGTCTTATGGCGGTAAAAAATGGATAAGATGGAATGTATCTTATCTTAATGATGATCAGATCATAGGCATAGGATATGATATAACGGATAAGAAAAACCAGGAGAAATATTTACTTGAACGAAATATCCAGTTACAACAGCAACACAAAGAAATTAAAGACAGCATTTTCTACGCGCAGCGCATTCAGCAAAACAGCCTGCAGTCGAAAGAATATATAAATGGTGTTTTCAATAATAATTTTGTGCTTTATAAACCAAAGGACATTGTAAGCGGTGATTTTTATTTTTTCTATCAGGATGATGAATTCCGTTACGCCATACTTGTAGATTGTACCGGACACGGTGTTCCGGGCGCGATGATGAGCATGGTTGCCAATTCCATCATTAAAGAAGTTTTGATTAATAAAAAAATAAAGGCGGTGTCGCAGATTTTATACGAACTCGATAAAGAACTTTTTAAAAACATTAATTCTTATGGCAGCGAACTTAGCAGCGATGGAATGGATCTTGCAATAATAAGCATAAGTAAAAAAACCAACCGCATGCATTTTGCCGGGGCTTTCCGCCCAATGATAATTATGAGAAAAGAGCAGGTAATTGAATTGAAGGCGAGTCGTTATCCTCTTGGATTTTATAATGATGTGGATAAACTGTTCGAGGAGCATGTGATCATGTTGCAACCCGATGATTGTTTGTATCTGTTTACTGATGGCTTTATTGATCAGTTTGGCGGCAGCAATAATAAAAAATTAAATAAACGAAACTTTAAGGAACTCCTGCGCACCTCTTCAACTATGACTTTAGCAGAACAGGAGTCGTATCTTGAATATTCATTTAATAACTGGAAACAGGAGGAAGAACAAACGGACGATGTTTTGATTATTGGAATAAAAATATAGATGTTAATGATGTCTAATTGAAATTGATTTAGACGGGATTTATATTATATTTAGTAAATGATATTCCGGTAAATGAAAAAATTTCATGTAAGCACAAGCATGGGTCTTGTTTTAAATTTAATTTCAATTGCTTGTTTAAGTTTTGAATATTATGTCCTTGCTTGCGTGTTTTCCCTCATTGCTTATTTCGCTTCTATTAAGGAGGTATCTAAGTATACTAGCTGGTATCAGTTTTCGGTAGTATTTATTTCAGCCATTCTTTTAGGCCTTGCCATTGAATTGCCTGAAATAAAATTCCCGTTTATTTTAATTGCATTATTGATGGCAGCTTGCACTTCCATACTGCGTATTGTTCTGTTCAGAGTTTTTTCTTACACCAATCACTCATGGTTCGAACCTTTGTTTTTTTTGCTGTCAGTAGCAATGTATTTTATCGGCAATTTAACCGGTTACTACGATTGGCAGGCCTGGACTTTTCCTGCACCTATTCTTGTATTCAGTGCCCTTTTGGCCTGGGGAATATTTAAAGATAAAAAACAATTGCTTGCTCAAACTAAAGGTGGCTACAGGGTTCAAATTGGCAAGGCTGCTCCTGCTTTTGAACTACCTGATCAGGATGGTACTACTATTAAGCTATCAGATTTTTTAGGGCAGCGTCATTTACTTTTAATTTTTGTAAGGGGCGACTGGTGCCCGGGATGCCATATGATGCTGCGTACCTATGAAAAAAATAATGAGAAGTTTAAATCAAAAAATGTTTTTGTGATGGCCATTGGTCCTGATCCTGTTGGCGTTAACAGAGGCATGGTTGAAAAGCTAGGATTAGAATTTAAAGTTTTATCAGATGAGGGACAAAAAACCGCGATGGTTTACGGTGTGCAACTAAAAGAATATCATAATGATTTTGCCGAGAAGTACGAAGAGGGCATTCCTTTACCGGCTTCTTTTCTGATTGATAAAACGGGTGTTGTGCGTTATGTGTCAAGACCCGATAAAGTTGGAGAGTTTTTAAATCCTTCATTAATTTTTCCAATTGTAGAACAACTGAATTAAGTATGCTTTTATATATTCTTATTATTATAAGTGTTATTATGGCGGGTTGTTTGGTGGCTGTTTTTATTGCGAAAAGAAAAACTGAAAGAAGCCTGGAGCTGGTCACAAAAGAACTGAACAACTACAACAGTATAATTGATCAGGCCAATGATGCCATGATTGTAATTGATATTGTTGACGGAAGGATCCATCAATCTAACCCCAGTGCTGCAAAACTTTTAGGATATAGTGAAAAGGAATTGAGTCAGTTGTCGCTTTTTGATCTTCACCCGAAAGAATATCTTGAACGTAGTTCCGCCGCTGTGGCCGATGTTTGGGAGAAAGGCGGTTTAATATATAACGACATTCCATTTATAACAAAATCAAAAAAAATTGTTCCGGTTGAATGCTCGGCAAAAGTTGCACCTTTTGCGGGAAGGCCTGCCATTGTTATTTATGCAAGAGACATAACAGAAAGGCTTCGCTTTGAACAGGAGATAAACGAACAACGCCGCATTATAGATGAAAAAACAAAAGACATAACCGATAGCATCGAATATTCTAAACGCATACAGCGCTCTATTTTTATTGAACAGGAAAAACTAAAAGAGTACGCCCCAGAGTCATTTATATTTTTTCAGCCACGCGATGTGGTGAGCGGTGATTTTTACTGGTTTAATAATTATAAAATTAAGGAAGATTTATTTCCCGCGAACGGGTATCAATATAAAGCCGGAACAAACATCCTTGTTGTTGCAGCTGTAGACTGCACGGGTCATGGCGTTCCGGGCGCCTTTATGAGTATCATTGGTAATACATTGTTAAACCAAACGCTGAATAATCTTACCGTGAATTCAGCCGCATATGCTTTGGATTTTTTAAACAAAGAACTTAAACAAAGTTTAAATAAAAACAGCGAAGACACTCCTTTGCGGGATGGGATGGATATTGCTTTGTGCTGTATAGATTTCGAAGGTATGCGTTTGGAATATGCGGGCGCAAACAATCCAGTTTACATTATCAGGAACAAAGAATTAATATTGCTTAAAGCAGATAAACAGCCTTTAACGGCCTCCAACGAAGCGCAATCAAAGCCTTTTACAAATAATCTTTTTCCGTTAAAGAAAGGCGATTGCATTTATTTATTTACCGATGGATTTGCAGATCAGTTCGGAGGAGAAAAATCGGATAAGCTCCAAACCACTTCTTTTGGCCAGGGTAAAAAGTTTATGTACAAACAATTTAAAGAAACCCTTATTAATATTCAGGATAAAAAAATGGAAGAGCAAAAAGATGCTCTTCGCATTAAATTTGAATCGTGGAAAGGTGATTTATCTCAGGTAGATGATGTGTTGGTAATTGGAATTAAAGTGTGATAAAAATTATTTAATATCACCGCGCTTTGCCGCTTTCTTTAATTTTTTATCTGCCATAATCGCTACTTCAACACGACGGTTTTGTGTGCGGCCTTCTGCAGATTCATTACTTTCAATTGGTTGTGTTGAACCGTAACCTTTTGTTGTGATTCTTGATTCTTTAATTTTTTGATTTCGTAATGACATGGCCACAGATTCAGCGCGCCTTACCGAAAGCTCATTGTTTATTTTATCGCTACCTGTATTATCGGTATGACCTTCAATCAAAATTTCAGTATCAGGATATTTATTTAAAATTTTGGCAAGTTGCGTTACGTTTTCTGTAGCCACAGGTTTTAATTCAGCGGAATTAAGATCGTAAAGTATTCCTGAATCAAATGTGATTTTAATTCCTTCTCCCACACGCTCTACTTTAGCACCTTTTACATCGTTTTGGATTTCAGCAGCCTGTTTATCCATATAATGACCTATAGCTGCTCCGGCCACTCCGCCAACTGCAGCGCCTATTATAGCTCCTAAAACAGTGTGATCGTTCGCGGCCTTTCCTATTGCTGCGCCCGCTACCGCACCCGTTCCTGCCCCAATGGCAGCTCCTTTTTTAGTTTTGTTCCAGCTTTTGCATGCGCCTAATGTGAATACGCAAGCCATTATAATAATCGATATTTTTTTCATGGTTCTTTATTTACCTTACTGTATAAAAAAACATGCCATGCTACTGAAAGGTAAATTTTGCGCTCTTATCGAAGGTTACAACTGCGGAAGGTTATTCCTATTTAAAAAAGAATTAAAACAAACCGGGCATCAGTCCACCTGCTACTTTTTTCATTTCTTCTTCATGAATTTTATCTGCCATCCCAATAGCCTGGTTCATCGCTTTTAGAAGATGTTCTTCCAGCTGTTGTTTATCGCCATGCTGAAGAGCGGGAGCAACGGAAACGCGTATTACTTTTCTATTTCCTGTAATTTCTATTTTAATATCTCCTCCGGCTGATTCTGAAGTTAATAAGGTATTATCAAGTTTTGTTTTAATTTCTTCGGCAATTTTTTTTGCTTCCTGCAATTTGCCCATCATGTCTCCGAACTTTCCTAACATATTATTTTATTTTAATTCCTTTGGTATTAAACACACGGGTATGGCGATCATTTTATGACGATTAGCCGAGTGTCTGGATTTAAATATTTCCATTATTTTTTTCTGACGGTCATTTAAAGTGTAAGTTTCTTTTTTCTCAAGATATTCCATGGCCCACTCTAACTCAGGGTAACTGGCTCCTATTTGATCCTCATCTGTTCGCCCGTCTGCAAATAGGCCATCTGTAGGCTTGGCGGCCTGAATGTCTGACACAATATTTAAGGCTTTGGCAAGTTCGTACACTTCGGTTTTATATAAATCTGCAATGGGTGAAATGTCAACACCGCCATCGCCGTATTTTGTAAAAAAACCCACTCCAAAATCTTCCACTTTATTTCCGGTACCTGCAACTAATAAACGGTGATGTGTTGCAAAGGCATACAGCGTTGTCATACGGATTCTGGCGCGTGTATTTGCCATGCTTAAAAAATCCTGATTTTGCTTCGGCAAAACAGATTCAAATGCTTCCAGTACAGGAGTTAACTCAACGGAATCAGACTCTGTATTTTTAAAATGAGTTTTTAGCCATTGAATGTGCTCGTTACTTCTGTCAAATTCATTTTTAAACTGCCGGATAGGCATATTTAAAACAATGAGCCGTTTGCCCGTCATGGCGCATAGGGTAGAGGTAACTGCGCTGTCAATGCCGCCTGAAATGCCTATAACAAAACCTTCTGTTTTAGAATCTTCTGAATATTGCTTTAGCCACGCTACTATATGCTCAATAATTTTTTCCGCTTTCATTATACATTTCCTTAATTCAATTAAAAAATAGTTAACAAATATTGTTTGTAAAGTTAAGGATTTGCCCGTGTTTTTTAATGAAAGGTCTTTAATTTTGTGTTGTGGATTTAAGAGCTGTTCAGTATCAGAAAAATTCTGACATTTTAAAAAAGTATTTGCCAGAGCAAAGCGTAGCCGTTATTGCGCAATGGATTGTTGAGTATGATTTTAAATTAAAAATTAAACGCGAGCGCAGCACAAGGCTTGGCGATTACACTTCGCCTCATGACGGCTTAAACCATACCATTACGGTTAACCATAACTTAAACAAGTTTTCTTTTTTAATAACGTTGGTGCATGAGGTAGCGCACTTAATAACTTACAATCAATATAAAAATTCGGTAGCGCCTCACGGAAAAGAATGGAAAAGAAGTTTTCAGATATTGATGGACCCGTTTTTGAACACTGAAATTTTTCCACTTGAAATATTTGCGGCTTTACGCAATTACATGCAAAATCCGGCCGCTACAAGTTGTACAGATACCCGTTTACTTCGTGTATTAAAATTGCATGATGAACATTCACACCTTTTATTTCTTGAAAGAATCCCTTCTGACTCATTGTTTCTTTACAATGGCAGTAAAATATTTAAAAAAGGAGAAAAAGTACGCAAGCGCATTAAATGTGTGGAAGTTAAATCAGGAATAGTTTACCTGTTTAACCCTCTAACGGAGGTGGAATTGTTTGATCCGGCTAACGTGCTATAACCTTTGTTGCTAAAACAATGTTGGATTTGTTTACCTGTTTACCATCAATTATATCCAGAATCAATAAGGAAGCATTTTTACCTATTTCTTCAATAGGTTGAGATACCGAAGAAACTTTCTTATCAATAATATTAAATAATTCGATGTCGTCGAAACATGCAATTTTTATTTTATCGGCGTGTTTTTCAAAATCTTTTTTACGCAGTGTTTTTAAAACGGCCGTTGCAAGGTGATTGTTCAAAGCATAAATGGCGTCAAGATCCTGATGTTTGATTAACAATTCTTGAATGCATGTATCCACATCATCATTTATATGATCAAATCTAATAAGCCTTAGAAGACTGGCGTCTTGCTTTAATTTACTTTTTGTAAGAGCATCTTTGTAACCATTTACGCGGTCTTCAATTGTGCTAAGATAAGAAGGGGAAATAGAAAGACAGGCTATCTTTTTCGCTCCGCTTTTAATCAGGTGGTTTGTAACTTCAAGCGATCCGCCATAATTATCTATTACCACATAATTGGTATTAAATAAAGGAAGCAACCGGTCAATAAAAACCAAAGGCGTTTTTGCAAACCTGGGCTGGTCGTAAAAAGAAGAATCTTTAAAAGTGGTAGCAACAATAACTCCATCTACTCCCTGTTGATTCAGCATCATTTCAACCAAACGTTTTTCTTTTTCTTCATTTTCTTCGGTGCTGCATACCATAAGGTTATATCCCCTGTCGAATAAAACGTGTTCAATGTTTTTTGCGATGGTAGAATAAAACGGATTTGAAATATCGGCCACAATTAAGCCAATGAAATTACTTTTTCCTGTTCTTAGCGCTTTCGCGAATTTATTCGGAGTATAGTCTAGTTGGGAAACCGCTTCTAAAACAGCCGACTGGGTTTTTTTACTGATCCCGTACTGGTTTCCTTTACCGTTAAGAACCATTGATATAAGGGTTTTTGAGTAGCCCAACTGTTTGGAGAGATCTTCGAGTTGTAGTCTTTTCATGTTGAGGGAGTTTAGGGTAACAGAATCAGTTATATAAAACTAAACTTTATTTAATGAAAAGCAAACGCTTTTATAAAATAATTAAAAGCATTTAGATAAAGGTTGAACTTACAAAGACGATTTTACTATTTTTATAGGCAAAATCCTTTATCTGAATAAATATAAAAGCGTTTGATTACTATTATTTATTGAATTAGGTTTGTAAAATAATATAAACGAATACACTTATCACTCTATGAAAGTTTCTAAACTAGCCGAAAACATTGTAGGTTCGGAGATAATTAAACTGGCTGCCGAAGTAAATGAAAAAGTAAAACAAGGCGAAAAAATTTATAACCTTACCATTGGCGATTTTAATCCAAAGGAATTTCCAATACCTGCTGAGCTGAAGCAATTAATTGTGGATGCATATTTTGCCGATCAGACCAATTATCCGGCTGCCGATGGAATGCTTGAATTAAGGCAGGCGGTAAGTGAGTTATTAAAAGAGCGCGGCGGGCTGGATTATAAAACCGATGAAATATTAATAGCGGGAGGCGCAAGGCCAATTATTTACGCCATATTTAAGGCTTTGGTAGATCCAGGTGACACTGTAGTGTTTGCTGTGCCTTCGTGGAACAACAATCATTACAGCTACCTTAATGGGGCCAAACAACAGGTTATTGAAGCAAAGGCTGAAAATAATTTTATGCCCAGCGCGGCGGATATTAGTCCTTATGTTTCGCAGGCATCTCTGATTGCTCTTTGCTCGCCACAAAATCCAACCGGTACTGTCTTTACAAAAAAAGGACTGGAAGAAATATGCGACCTTGTATTAGCCGAAAATAAAAAACGTGGTGCTGATCAAAAACCATTATATCTTATGTACGATCAGATTTATTGGGCCTTAATGATGGGCGACATCAAACATTATGATCCGGTATCTCTTCGTCCGGAAATGAAAAACTACACTGTTTTTGTTGACGGCATCTCCAAATCATTATCCGCAACCGGTGTGCGGGTAGGGTGGAGCATGGGTCCAAAATTTATTATTGATAAAATGAAAGCTATATTAACGCATGTTGGGGCCTGGGCTCCAAAGGCGGAACAGATGGCTACGGCAGCTTATTTGTCGCAGTTAAATAAGTATGATGAGTTTCTTGTTGTGCAAAAACAAAAAATTAACGAGCGACTCACCGGTTTTCATTCGGGCTTTCAGAAACTAAAATCGGAAGGTCATAATGTTGATTCTATAACACCTCAGGCAGCGATTTATTTAACGGTAAGATTTTCGCTAAACGGTAAAAAAACGGCAAGCGGACAAACATTAAGTAGCACAAAAGATATTACAAAATACTTACTGGATGAAGCAAAACTGGCCATAGTTCCTTTTTACGCGTTTGGTGCTTCAATTGATTCAGACTGGTATCGCTTATCGGTTGGAACCTGCAGTATTAAAGATGTAGAGGGGGTTATAACCAGTCTGCGTTCCGCGCTTGAAAAATTATCATAGTTATTTAAAACAAATATATTACAACAAAAAAGCCGCTCCATATCCGGAGCGGCTTTAAAATTTAAAAATAAAAAAGATTACTGAACTATCAGTTTCTTAGTACTGGTGGCATTACCAACTTTAACATTTACTAAGTATATGCCGGAAGATAAGTTTGACAGATCAATGTTCAAATTGTTTTCGCCAACCTGCGCAGTGTGTTTGCTGCTCTTCACCTGTTGACCAATGGTGTTATAAACATCTACATTCACAACAGCGTTATCTTTCATATCAATTGAAAGAATTGCACTGTGAGAAGCAGGGTTAGGATATACATAACTATTACTAACACTTCCTAAAATATTTTCTTTAAAACCTATTCCCATTGGATCTCCCTGGGGTAAGCTAAATTGCATAGTGGCTGAATAATAAAAATGAGAGTTGTTTAAGATTGGAGAATATGGAATGGAGGGTGGTTGTGCATTGTTATTGTGTGTTATTGTAAAAGGACACATAACGATCAGGGTAGGATCAGAATAGGAAACGTAATTGCTTAAAGGCGACATATAATGCATTAGTGATTTTCCTTTAACCTGAAGATTGTTACCAATGCTGCTTATATTAATTTTAGCAGACGATGATAATTGATAAGAAGGCAAACCTGTTACTGACATACATTTAACTTTTATATCGGGATTGACATTATATTTTAAGCTTCCCGTTATAAAATTGGTATCAGATTCAGCCCATGAATAAAAGATGTACTGTCCTCCAGGGATCCTGCTTAATTGCAATCTTGCATCCGACACCAGTTTTACCCCGGTGCTATCAGCAGCAATCGGATTCTCAGCGTATCCGCCTTTGCCCGAAAATCCGCCGGGCGCTTCTGTACTTAATGAGTCTATTGTTTTGTATGTCCATGTTAAACCATCAGTCATAAAGTCGTAAATGCAAGGACGTTTACCCGGTATATGCGGCCATTTATAAGTTGCTGTTGGTGTATTAACACTCATGGTATAAACATAGCTTGTGTTCATCGAATCAAGTGCAATTGAGCTGCGGGTACTGACAATGGTAGATAAAAAATGTAACTTATTATTGGCATCAACTGTAGCGCTTATGCCCTCAGAGGTATTGAACTGCGGAATAATTAAAGTACTGTCTGTCTCAGTAGGCTTCAAGCGCTTTAAAATTGTTGAAAAAGTTGGCGATGCGAAATTAATTGAGGGTACTATATTCCAGGAGGTGCCGTTATTAGTAGTAACCCAAACAACAGGCTGATAACCCATGCTCTGTGAATTACTTGATGCGGCCCTAACAGCAACTGTTATAATGTATCCCACGGTGCCGGCGTCATTCCATGCCATAACAGGGTTTCCAATTGCCATTTTATACTTGTTGTTTGCATTTGCAGAATCATATGTATGAATTACATTATTAAACATTAAGGAGTCTGCGGTCCAATTAAAAACACCGGAATTAAAAGTGCCTTTAACAAGCGATAACCCTCTGTATCTGATGCCTGACGGACTGTTTAGGTTAATGTTTTTACATATTCGGCCAAGTGTTCTTATTTTTCCATCATTTGTGCTTGTAAAACCAAAAGAAGGAAAATCGGATTTTCCTACAACAGAATTGGTTACCGGCGCATTGCCTAAAAGTTGCATGGCACCAGAAAGCGTACTGGCAGTATAATTATAATTTGCTGTGCCAAGTTGTTTGGAAGCATACCAGCCGCCGTTATAGTTACCCGAAGCATCTTTAGCAGTACCGGTGCCAACTATATAAGCAGAATTAATATTTGTATTGCCCGGAGGATTAAAAATACCTCCTTGAGGAAAAGCGCCTGAGTAATTGCTGTCGCTCCAAATGCAGGTGCTGTCCCAATTGTTTCCCGTGTTAGTGGAAATATGCGCGACAATGGCTCCGGCATTATTTGCAGGCGAGGCTGAATAAGAATTACTGCACGTATGAATAAAAGAAATTGCATTTAAGGCTGAATGATATTGTAACGGCCTTGATTCACTTTCCAAAACACCAAATAAATTACTTGAACCTCCAATTATTGTCCATGATGTGCTGGGACTGCTTATGGGGAAAGCCACTTGAGTATTAATGATATTTTCAATTGTTTCTTCCTGGGCAAAATAATTTAAAGTGGAGAAGAATAAAAGCCCTAAAAACAATTGTTTGATCATATTTTAAAGATATAAAAAAAGCCGCTCCAGAGGAACGGCTTTTAAATTTAAAAAGTAAAAGAGGCTTACTGAACAATCAGTTTTTTAGTGCTTGTAGCATTACCAACTTTAACGTTTACTAAGTAAATGCCGGCGCTTAAGTTTGAAAGATCAATGTTTAAATTGTTCTCTCCAACCTGGGCAGTGTGTTTGCTGCTTTTCACTTGTTGACCAATAGTATTATAAATATCTACATTCACAAGAGCGTTATCTTTCATGTTGATGGAAAGGATAGCACTTTGAGAAGCAGGGTTTGGATACACATAACTATTGCTTACACTTCCTAAAGCGTTTTCTTTAATGCCAATTGTGAATAAATTTAATTTGGCCGCTATAAAGTAATGGGCGTTTCCTGAAATAGACTCGAAAGGAATAGCGGGAGGCGCAGCACCATCACTGTGCGTTACAGTAAAAGGGATAGTCACTGAAGCTGTGTTCCCACTAACTGTAATTGAGCTGCTGGTTGAAGACATGTAATGCATCACCGATTTGCCTTTAATTTGCGAGTTATTACCAACCGCACTGATATTAAATTCAGTTGGCATTACATAATAAGCACCGTTTCCACCTGGTGAAGTGGTTGGGGTTCCAATAACATCGATGGAACGCACTTTAATATCAGGGTTAATGTTATACTTTAAACTGCCGGTTACAAAGTTTGTATCCGTTTCAGACCATGAAACAAATACATATTTACCATCCGGAGTGCGACCTGCCTGAATACGTGCATCAGTAACAAACTTAGTTCCTCCGTCTACAGCAAATGGATTTTCATCATACCCGCCACTTCCTGGTGTTCCACTTGGAGCTTCGGTAGACATGGAGTCAACTTTTTTATAAAACCAGGTTAAACCATCAGTAATAAAATCGTAAATGTAAGGTCTCTTGTTTTTTACGTGAGGCCAGTTATAAGTTGCGGTAGCAGAATTTACACTCATTGTATAAGTTTGGGAGTAACCAACCGAATCAGGATTAGAGTTAGAAGTATTTATTACTGTAGAAACAAAGTGTAATAAACCATTGGCATCAACCACGGCACCGTAACCTTCTATTGAATTGAACTGAGGAATAGTTACGTTCGTGTTTGTTGTAGTTGGATCAATGCGCTTTAATACATTTGAAAAAGTTGGAGACGCGAAATCAATGGCTGGAACAGTTGACCATGAGGCACCGCTATTTGTCGTTTTCCAAACAATTGGCTGGTAACCTGAACTTTGAGAGTTAGTAGGCACAGCGCGAACGCCCACCACTACTGCATAACCAACAGTACCGGCTTCGTTCCAGGCCATAAGAGGCTCACCTGTTGCCATTTTATGAAGATTGGCCGGGCCATCAGAACGTGTCCGCACAATGGGGTCAAACATTAATGAGTCGCCGGTCCAGTTAAATACACCGGAGTTAAAAGTACCTTTAACAATGTTAATTCCGCGGTAGGCTTGACCTGTTTCAGTAGTAGCGGTAACATCGCCAAAAATCTGACTTAAGGCTCTAACCTTACCGTCATTGGTACTGCTAAAACATACCTGTGCAAAATCAGCGCGTCCAACCATGGTATTGGTTATTGGAGTAGCGCTTATATATTGCATTGCACCGGCAGCAGCACTGGCTGAAGTATTGTAAACCGTAGAACCCGGAACACCTAATTGCTTTGATGCAAACCAGTTCCCGTTAAAATCGGCGCCATTTAAAGCAGGTCCCATACCCACTACATATGCATTTGAAATATTGGTATTTCCTGGAGGATTAAAAATTCCACCTTGTGGGTGACGTGCCAAATAGGTTCCATCGCTCCAGATACAAGTACTGTCAAAGGTAACACCCCAGTCTGTTGAAATTTCAGCTACCATAGATCCCGAATTATCCGCCGGGCTACCAATATAAGTTGGGCTGCATCGGTGAATAAAAGAAATAGCATTAATTGCTGAATTATAGTTTAAAGGACGGTTTTGCGAAGTGATAACACCGTAAGCGTTTCTTGAGCCTGCAATTATACCCCAGGTTCCTACCGGAGGGCTAGCCGTTTTAGCATTTGTAGCGGTATGCTTAATCGCTGGTGAAGCTGTACTGTGTGTGTTAACAGTTGGCTCAGGCATTCTTGCTTTAAGAAGACGCTGGGCGTTTCTTTCAACGTTGTTTACTTTGCCGGCGGGCATCGCCTGTTCGTCCTGAGAGTACACGCTTATTGCTGCCAATAATGCGGAGCTCAATAGTAGATGTTTTTTCATGTTTATTTTTTAAATTTTAAAGGTTCAATAGTAGTGTCTGTTTTATTATTACTGATTAACTCAAAAAAAAGCCGCTCCTGAAGGGAACGGCTTTAAATTTAAGAATTAATTAAGATTATTGAACAATAAGTTTTTTAGTGCTTACTGCATTACCAACTTTAACATTTACTAAATAAATGCCTGAAGATAAGTTGGCAAGATCGATGTTAAAGTTGTTCTCACCAACCTGGGCAGTGTTTTTGCTGCTTTTTACCAATTGACCAATTGTGTTATAAACCTCTACATTTACCACAGCATTGTCTTTCATGTCAATAGAAAGAATTGCGCTGTGAGAAGCAGGGTTAGGATACACATAACTATTGCTAACGCTTCCCAACACATTTTCTTTAAAACCAACAGTATTTATAGTGAAGGTTAATTTAGCCGCGTTAAAGTAGTGAGCAATACCAGAAATGGATTCGAAAGGAATAGATGGAGGGGCCGCATTATCGCTATGTGATACAGTAAAAGGAATAGTAACCGAACCTGTAGTGGTACCTCCAACTACTATTGGGGTAAGAGAACTACAAGTAGTTGACATATAATGCATCACTGATTTACCTTTTATCTGGCCGTTGTTACCAACAGAACTAACGTTAATTTCCTGGCCAGGTAGCACATAATATGCGCCGTTTCCGCCCGGTGTAGTTGTAGGGGTACCTATTACATCCAACGCGCGAACTTTGATATCAGGGTTAATATTATATTTTAAGCTACCAGTTACAAAATTCGTATCAGTTTCTGTCCATGAATAGAAAACGTATTTTCCATCCGGAGTACGGCTTGCCTGAATACGGGCGTCAGAAACAACTTTTTTACCACCATCAACAGCATATGGATTTTCATCATATCCACCAGCGGCTGGAGTTCCACTTGGCGCTTCAGTTGACATGGAGTCAACTTTTTTATAAAACCATGTTAAACCATCGGTGATAAAATCATAAATATAGGGTCTTTTACCAGGAATATGCTCATAGTTATATGTAGCAGTTGAGGAATTAATACTCATGGTATAGCTGTTTGTGTAACCAACTGAATCAGGATGTGAGTTATATG
>JAOQAF010000197.1 GCA_025963735.1 Bacteroidota bacterium | reverse complement strand
TATGTGTTTGGCAAATTGGTTAAGTTCAAACGTATCTTCTTCCAAATAATCAAAATCATTATATACCGCATGTTTAAGGCCATAAAATTGCTTTGAATTTTTTTGATAAGCATATAAATCTTCCACTAAACCTTTTAACGATGACCCTTCATTTTTTACATAACTATAGTTTGACGGAACTTTAACACTGAAGCCTTTTGTTTTAGGTGAAAACTCAACAATATTATCATTTTTACTTTGAAATTGTATGGAATTAAAAAACTGTTTAGCCTCGCTGCTTGTGGCGTACTGTTGTTTGCCCCCAAGTTTAAACATGATCATTTCAAGATCTGAAAAATAGATCTGGTAATGCTGCTCATCACCCCTGCGTGTTTTACTTATTATTTCAATTCCTTTTAATCCGTTATTAGAAGTTATTTCTTTTTTTGATGTAGTTTTTCCCGGAATATATTCAAAAAGAAGGCTGTCCACTTTTTCCATCATTTGCGTTGGAGAAACATTAAACAAGGGGCCGAAATATTTTAAACGCACTATGGTATAAAAACTTCCGTTAACCATATCGGCATTAATATAATATTTTACATTTTCAAGATTTACGATCTGAGAAATTTTTCCGGGTAACGAAACTGAGAATGAAGAATCGGGAACAAATTGTTTGGTGAATGTAACAGGTTTGGATTTCGCATCAAGCTGATCGCGTACAAGATCACTTTTCTTTGTGTTTTTAGAAATGAGTGGCTCCACAGTATAGCCTTTTCTTCGCAACAATTCTATAACTCCCATTTCTCCGGGTAAATGAGCCGCCCCTACTCCACTGAACAATGTTTTTGTTTTAAGAACCGAATCAATGGTATTTGCAAAAAAAACATTGCGATCGGTGATCAGATACTTTTGAATATTTTTTGTACTTGTGAGTTTACTCAAACTGTCGAGCATATCCAGGTTACCATCCCTATAAGCATCCTCAATTTTTTGCGCAGCAACGTAATAATCTTTATACGCCGAAGCTTCTTCAGAATCTTCATCCGGTAAAGCAGACAGGCGCGCTTTAATTTCAGACTGAACAAAATCTTCAAGGCTTATAACCTGCTTGTTTAATTTAGAAGCCGATTGAAAAATAAAAAGATCAATGTATGTGTTCTCCTCAAAATTTTCTTTGCTGTGATTATGCCGGTATAACAAACCGTTAATAATATCCGGATCATACCCTAAAATTCCCTGCAACATTCTTTTATCAGGAGACCCGATAGAAAAAGTGGATTTATAAAAATTCTGGTTATAGGAATATGGATTACTGAACTGATTGATCTGTCCCGATTCCCCTGTCTTGTCCATGTTTTCAAGCCATTCTCCCGGATTTGTTTCAAGTCCTACAACTTCTACACTTTTTAAGGCGTCAAAAAATTGCTCTGAAAGATGATATGCTACCCGGTTACTTACGTGCATGGTACCATAGAGATAAGAAGGTTTTTTTAACCCTTTACCGGAAACTTTCCATAATAACGAAGGATATTTTTTAGAAGTCTGTGAAAAAAGAAAAGCAGGAAAAATAAGGAATATGATAAGGTATTTCTTCATAATTAAGCAAGCAATAACTACATAAACTTACTTATATTATTTTGGTTACAAAAGTAATTAAGCTCTTTTTAGAAAATTTATCGTTTCAAATTACAGGCTAATGAACCCCTGCCGAAGCCAGGTATCTTTCGGCATCAAGAGCGCCCATGCAACCGGTACCCGCTGCTGTTACTGCCTGCCTGTAAGTTTTGTCTGAGCAATCACCCACGGCAAAAACCCCGGCAATATTGGTGCGCGTGCTTCCCGGTTGAATTTGTAAATAACCCAATTCATCCATGTCTAACTGATCTTTAAAAATATCTGTATTTGGTTTATGACCAATGGCAACAAAAAATCCCGTAACATTTAAGGTGCGTAACTCTCCGCTTCCCGAATTCTTTACAACAACACCTTCCACAGCCTCTTTCCCAAGAACATCGTGGGTTTCAGAATTCCAGAGAATTTCAATGTTCGCGGTATTTTTAACCCTGTGTTGCATGGCTTTACTGGCGCGCATTTCATTTCGACGAACAATCATGTAAACTTTCTTACATAATTTTGAAAGATAAGTGGCTTCTTCCGCGGCAGTATCTCCGGCACCTACAATGGCTACGTCCTGACCTTTAAAGAAGAACCCGTCGCAAACCGCGCATGCACTAACGCCCCCCGCATTCAACCGTAAACGGTTTTCGTTTTCCAATCCCAGCCATTTAGCACTGGCACCGGTTGAAATAATTACAGTATCAGCGGTTATTTCAATCGTCTCGTCAACCCATAATCTTTTTGGCGTGGCTTTAAGATCAGCCTTTGTAATCATACCAAATCTTACCTGCGTTCCAAAACGCTCGGCCTGTGCTTTTAAATCTTCCATTAAAATGGGGCCGGTTATTCCTTTAGGATATCCCGGAAAGTTATCTACTTCAGTTGTTTCAGTTAATTGTCCGCCGGGAGTAAGTCCGGTATACAACACGGGCTTCAGATCTGCACGGGCAGCATAAATAGCGGCAGTATATCCTGCAGGGCCGGATCCGATAATTAAACAGGTAATGTGTTCTATAGTTTGAGACATGATTTTTCTTTGAATGCAAATTTAGCTTATGAAAAGAGACTACGAATTTTTAAGTGCTTCATTTTTGCACAATTTATGAATGTTCCGAACAAAAAAACTTTTCATACATTTATGTTCAGTTTATATTCAGCCACGGAGTTTGAATTTAGCGTCATATTCCTACGTAATAAAAAAATGAAAACCTTTGACACATCAAATTTTACAATGAATATTCATGACAATAGTCTTGTGGAGTTTAAAATAAAAAAAGGAATTGCACTAAGTGAAAAAGATGTTTGGTTATCACGCGATCTTTCTACAGAATATCAGCCAGGTAAAAAATTTTTTGTGCTTACCGAAGCGCAGGAAGAGTTTAAAGTAACCCAGGGAGCGCGGCACGCCGGCGCTTCAGCAGAGTACGCTAAACACGTAGCCGCACATGCTCTCTGCACACCAAATTTAACTTTAAAAATTTTAAGTAATTTATTTATTAAAGTAAGTAAACCGGTTGTTCCTACACGCTTTTTTGATGAACGCCTAAAAGCATTGGAATGGCTCCAATCCTATATGAATTACACCAAATGAAAAAATTCGTTTGTATACTTTTTATTGTATTGTGCAATTTTTTGTTTGCACAGCGGCAAAACATTGACCTCAGAATTTTAAAGAACATCAATAAAAACGAAATGCCCTGCTGGGACAAAACCATGAAAGGAGTTTCTTTTTCCGTTTATCCGGTTATGCCTTCGGTAGCACTTGGAGTTTGGTCGCATGGTTATTTTACAAGGGATGAAGTTTTAATGCGAAATGGTTATAAAAGCGCGATAACAATGGCTTTTGCGTTAGCCACCACGTCCGGCCTTAAATACCTGGTTAACCGTACAAGACCATTTGCTGAATATCCAAACGATATTATTCAGCGTGATGCGCATGTTGGCCCTTTTTCATTTCCTAGCGGACACACTACCGCTGCTTTCGCAAGCGCTACTGCTTTGAGTTTAAGCTATAAAAAATGGTACGTTACCATTCCCTCTTATTTATACGCCGGTTTTGTTGGTTATTCGAGAATGCGATTGGGAGTGCATTACCCAAGTGATGTGTTAGGTGGAATGGTGGTAGGTATTGGAGCGGGTCTTCTTACGTGGCAGCTTGATAAGATGATTAATAAAAAATAAATAGTACTACTTCAAAAAACTTTCTATCGAATCGTAAATTATTTTTAATTCGCTTTCCTTAATTACATACGGGGGAATTAAATAAAATATATTTCCAAGTGGTCTTAGAATAATTCCTTTTTCTAAAAAATAACTGCTGATGCTCTGAGAGGCTGCATTTAAATAATGTGAATGCTCTTCCGTTTTTAATTCAAAAGCAATAATTGTTCCCTTAACGCGCACATTTTTTAATTTAGGCGAAACGCAAATTTTTTCTTTAAACATCAGATGCGCCTTTTCAATCATTTTTATCTGCAACCACGTTTGTTCTTTTTCCATTAGATCAAGACTGGCTAAGGCAGCGCTGCAGGCCGTAGCATTTGCGGTATAACTATGCCCGTGAAAAAAAGTTTTTGCTTTATCCGTGCTTAAATAAGCCTGATGAATAAACCCGGCGCAACTTGTAACACCTAATGGCATAAACCCTCCCGTTAATCCTTTACTTAAACAAAAAATATCGGGTTTGTTCAAAAGATAATCACTTGCAAAAAATTTACCTGTTCGTCCAAAACCTGTCATCACCTCATCGGCAATAGTAATTACTTTGTGCTTATTACATATCGCAATTAACTCATCGAGGTAAGAAGTCTCATACATCCGCATTCCTGAAGCACCCTGCACTAACGGCTCAAAAATAAATCCGGCAACATTTCCTTTTTTTAAAATGGAAATTAATTGATCTTTAACCTCGTTAATATTTTTATCCGTAGGTAAAGGAATATGCTGAACATCAAACAACAATGCTTCGAAAGCATTACTGAATACATTTCTCGCACCAACACTCATGCTTCCAAATGTATCGCCGTGATAAGCATTTTCAAAAGCTATAAAAACAGTTTTGGTTTGCTCCTGATTATGCCAGAACTGCAGCGCCATTTTTAAGGCAACTTCTACCGCTGTAGAACCATTGTCCGAATAAAATATTTTACTCTGATTTACGGGTAGATGCTTCAAAAGCCTTTCAGCAAGAAGAATAGCGGAAGGATGCGTAAAATCAGAAAAAATAGAATGCTCTAATTGTTTTAGCTGTTCACTTATTTTTTGAGCGATATAAGAATTACAGTGTCCGTGTAAATTCACCCACCAGCTCGAGATGGCATCGAGGTATTTATTTTCTTTGTCATCAATAAGATAAACGCCTTCTCCTCTGGTAATATTAATGTTACTTTTTAAAGGCAGCTGGGGAGTAAATGGATGCCAGACATAGGCTCTATCCTTTTCTTCGGAAGTCATCACTTTCATTCTTCTTCATCTGCAAACAAGGAAATATTTACCAGGCGGGATTGGTTATATACCGTTTCTTTTGAAATAATATTAATTTCGGGAAACTCCGCTAAAACAGGTAATTCAGAGTAATTGATAATGGCAGATCTTACCGCCTTGTCAAAATTACCATTCAGAATAATTCCTTTTACGGAAAATTCATTTCTTAACAAATAATCAATGCTTAACAATGAATGATTGATGCAGCCTAAATAATTTCGGCACACCAAAATTACTTCTGCTTCAAATTCTTTAGCAAGGTCAATGGCAAACGCATCGTCGTTTAAAGGCACCATTAAACCTCCTGCACCTTCAATTATCAAATGTTTTTTAATGTGCGGAAGAACCATTCCATCCATTTTAATTTTTACATTTTCAGAAGCTGATGCTATATGGGGTGAAACCGGCTCTTTAAAGCAATAACCTTCTTTATGCAAAACCGATTCTGAATTTGAAATCAATTCCCGTATTTTTTCAGTATCCGTGCCCTCAGATGTACCGCACTGCACGGGTTTCCAATAGTCAGCTTTTAGGGCCTCGGTTAAAACCGACGAAACATAAGTTTTTCCAATACCGGTGCCGATGCCTGTTACAAAAAATTTTCCCATTAAAACACGTTTAACAAGGTAAAAAGATTATCTATTTCTTCTCTTGTATTATATGCATGGATACAAAATCTAACACGTTCTGTACCGCTTTTAACTGTTGGGCTTTTGATGGCTTTGGCATGCAAATGATTTTTCGCAAGAATTATCTCCAGTTCCTCAGCGCGCGTGTTATCGCCAACAATCATTGAATGTATGGAGCTTTGACTGGGAATGAATTTTTTTATACCTGATGCTTTTGTATAAAAATACGCTATGTTTTCCTGAAGCCTTTCCTGCTGATTGGTTTCAATTAATAATTTATAAGCGCACAAAATAGCATCAATGCTATGGCCGGGCAACGCGGTCGAATAAATAAAGGCTCTCGAAAAATTAATTAAATAATTCCGGAGGGCTTCGCTACCCACAATTGTAGCGCCATGACAACCCATCGCTTTACCATACGTATAAATTCTGGCGAATATTTTCTTTTCAATATTAAGCGCGCTGCACAAACCTCTCCCTTGTTTGCCAAACACACCCAGGGCATGCGCTTCATCTACCAGCATATAGGTACGTTCATGCACCCTGCAGAGATCAACCATTTCAATCAAAGGTGCAGTATCGCCATCCATCGAGTAAACGCTCTCTACGGCAATATAAATATTGTTATAACTGCTTTTATGACGGGTTATAAGATCCTGTAAGGAGGCCATGTCGTTATGCCTGAATTTATAATGCGTAGCATGGCTCAGTCTGATGCCATCATAAATTGAAGCGTGGATTAACTCGTCGTACAGCACCAGATCATGTTTTTGGGGTATGCACGAAAATAAACCCACGTTAGCGTCGTAACCCGAGTTAAAAATAAGCGCTGAAGGGGCGTGGTGAAAAAGTGCGATGTGCTTTTCTGCTCCTTCAATCAAGTCTGAATTTCCACTTATTAACCTGGATCCTGTAGATCCAAAGGATTTTCTAAGGGGCTCGATATTACGTACGGCCTCTGAAAGAAAACCCTCTCTTGAAAAGCCTAAATAATCGTTGCTGCAAAAATCAATAGGTGGCGTTCTCTTATTTAATTTTCTCAACAAACCTTTTTGCTCACGCTCCATAAGCGATCGGAGCAAATGCTCGGGTAGTTGATGTTGTGACATGTTAATCTGTAATTACTTCAACAGGTTTATCTGCAAATGCTTTCTTTGGAGTAAGCCCGAGTATTTTGAACATCTCCATATCTTCATTGTACTTCGGGTTTGGAGTGGTTAATAATTTATCGCCCGCAAATATAGAGTTGGCACCTGCCAGAAAACAAAGAGCCTGACCTTCCATACTCATGCTTAAACGGCCGGCACTTAACCTCACCGATGTTTTAGGTAGTACAATTCTTGCAGTAGCAATCATGCGGACCATGTCCCAAATAGGCACAGGCGGTTGTTCTTCAAGAGGCGTGCCTTCAACGGCAACAAGAGCATTAATTGGCACGCTTTCTGGTTGCGGACGTAATAAGCTCAGAGTGTACAACATGCCGATTCTGTCCGCGGCACTTTCTCCCATTCCTATTATTCCACCCGAGCAAACGGTTAATCCTGCCTTCCTGACATTTTTAATGGTAGTTAAACGATCATCAAATGTTCGTGTAGATATAATATTATTATAATTTTCTTCTGAAGTATCAATGTTATGATTGTAGGCATATAACCCCGCTTCCGCTAATCTTTTTGCCTGGTCTTCGGTTACCATCCCAAGAGTGGCGCACACTTCAAGACCTTTACTGTTTATGGTTTTAACCATGTCAAGCACCTTGTCAAAATCCTTGTTATCCCTTACTTCACGCCAGGCAGCACCAAGACACATTCTGCTTGCTCCGCCGTTTTTCGCATTATCAGCGCAAACACTCACCTCTTCCACACTCATCAATTTATGCACCTTTACTTCGGTATGATAACGCGCGGCCTGAGGACAATAAGAACAATCTTCAGGACAACCGCCCGTTTTAATTGAAAGCAATGAGCTTACCTGTACCTCACCGGTTTTGTGAAATTTTTGATGAACCTCTGCCGCTTTTGTAATCAGTTCCAATAAAGGAGTATTATATATTTCAAGAATTTCTTCTTTCGTCAGGTCTTTGATCATATCTAACAAAAATAGGAATTTGCCTTTGAAAAAAAAATCTTTAATTAAGCCAAAAAAAGAAAGTTTTTAAGCCTGCTTATTTAAATTAACTTTGATTTAAATAACTATTTTTTTATGAAAAAAGGAGTATTAATTTATTTGATGTTTGCCGTTTTTTATTTGCATGCATCTACCGTTACTATTGTCCCGAACATTAAAATCGATCAGTTCGGCTATCAGCAAAACGCTCAGAAAATTGCAATTATTTCAAATCCTGTAACAGGCTATAATAATGGCACGTCCTTTAATCCCGGAGCAAATTATCAGGTGCGAAACTGGATAAACAATTCAGTTGTGTTTACCGGCACTGTTACACCCTGGAACAATGGCAGTACGCAGACACAAAGCGGTGATAAAATCTGGTGGTTCGACTTTTCTTCTCTTACTCTGCCGGGCTCCTATTATGTTTATGATGTAACCAATAACGTTGGTTCTTATCGTTTTGAAATTAACGATTGCGTTTATAACGACGTTGCCAAAGCAGCCATGCGCATGTTTTATTACGCCAGATGTGGTTCAGTAAAAAGCGCTTCAACCGCAGGAACCGGTTGGACGGATGGCGTATGTCACAAATCTAACCAACAGGATCTGGATTGCAGGTTATATAACAATACAAATACCGTAACCGCCCGAAATCTTTCAGGAGGTTGGCATGACGCAGGCGACTATAACAAATATGTAAATTTTACGTGGAGTACACTTACCGATCTTTTATTAGCATATGAAGAAAAACCAACGGTATGGCCCGATAACTATAATATTCCTGAATCAGGAAACGGCATCCCTGATATTTTAGACGAAGTTAAATATGAACTCGACTGGCTGTTAAAAATGCAGCAATCAAACGGCTCTGTACTATCAGTTGTTGGAGGTGGTGGCGCCAGCCCGCCGAGCGCCGATAATACCGCCAGACGATACGGCCCGGCCAACACCTCCGCAGCGCTAACAACCGCGGGAATGCTTGCTCTTGGAGCGATACAATTTAATTCGATAGGATCAACGTCTTACGCATCAACTCTGCAAACCGCAGCCATTAACGCTTACACCTGGGCCGTAACAAATCCAAGTGTTACTTTTAATAATGCAGGCCTTGTTGCTGCTGGCGAACAGGAAATCAATGGTTATGACCTTTTCGCGCATAAAGTTTGTGCATCCGTTTATCTGTACGCCCTTACCGGAAATGCAGCGTATAAAACTTTTGTAGATAATAATTACATGAATGTGCATTTGATTGCATGGAACTTTGCATATCCATTCGAAGGCCCTGAACAAGACGCGCTTTTATATTACACAAAAATTCCCGGAGCAACACCGGCGGTTAAAACAGCAATAAGTAACGCCTTTGCTAATTCAATGTCAACAAGCTCGGATAATTTACCCGCCTACATCAACAAGACCGATGCTTACAAAGCCTGGCTCACCGATAACAATTATACATGGAACAGTAACCAAACCAAATCAAAGCAAGGAAATATGATGTTGAGCATGAATCAATATTCGCTCAATAGTACTAATGCGTCTAACTACACGAATGCTTCGTCGGGATACCTGCATTATTTTCATGGGATTAATCCAAATAACAAAACCTATCTCAGCAACATGAGTAGTTTAGGTGCTGAAAATTCTGTGACTCAATTTTACCACAGCTGGTTTACTGATGGCAGTGCCCAATGGGATGAAGTAGGGGTTTCCACTTATGGCCCTCCTCCCGGATATATTCCCGGAGGCCCTAACCCCTCTTACGCCCTTGATCAATGCTGCCCGTCGGGATGCGGGAGTGCAGCGAATAACGCCTTATGCGCAACCAATGTTACACCGCCTTTAAATCAACCCATTCAAAAATCATATAAAGATTTTAATGACGGCTGGCCTGTAAATTCATGGACCATTTCAGAAGCCGGTATATATACCAATGCAGCGTATGTACGCATGATCTCTAAATTTTGTACCGCGGCCTCATGTTCTGTTACCACAGGACAGAAAATGAATGTTCATGACCGTGGATTTATTCAAACGCTTTATCCGCAGCCCTCACAGGATAAAATATTTATTAAAATGTTCAATAAACAATGTACTGTCGGATTGTTTTTATTTGATGTTTCAGGTAAGCTGTTGAGTAGTAATTCAGTTAACGTTTCAGATGGAATTATTGATTTTGATTTATCTGGTATTTGCTCCGGAATGTATTTTTTAAAGATTGTTTCAGATCAGAACTCAGAAACCCGTAAGGTGATTAAAGAATAACACAGAATTATTCCCCTTCTTTAAATCTCCGATTGTCAATTTGGCATAAACTTTCTATTGGTACTATCTTTGCAATTCCCATTTAACAAATAAAAAGATCATGAGCACAACAGGAAAAATTAATGTACAAACGGAGAATATCTTTCCGATAATTAAAAAATTTCTTTACAGCGATAACGAAATATTTTTACGCGAATTAGTGAGTAATGCCGTAGATGCAACCCAAAAATTAAAAGCGTTGGCACGCATGGGTGAGGCTACAGGCGACCTTGGTGATCTTAAAATTGAAATTGAAGTGGATAAAACTTCCAAAACAATTGCCATTAAAGACAAAGGTCTGGGAATGACAAAAGAAGAAATTGAAAAATACATTACACAAATTGCTTTTAGCGGGGCCGAAGAATTTGTAAACAAATACAAAGATAAAGTTGACAAAAATGTGGTAATCGGCCATTTTGGCTTAGGATTTTATTCGGCCTTTATGGTTGCCAAAAAAGTCGAAATATTTTCTTTATCGTTTAAAGAAGGCTCTAAAGGCGTACACTGGGAATGCGACGGCAGCCCTGATTATCAGATTGAAGAGATAAGCAACAAAACTGAAAGAGGTACCAATATTATTTTACATATTGCCGATGATTGCGAAGAGTATCTTGAGAAATCAAAAATTGAAGGCCTGTTAAAAAAATATTGCAAGTTTTTACCTGTTGAAATAAAATTCGGAACAAAAAAAGACTGGGTTCCTTCCGGAGAAAAAGATGATAAAGGCGAAGAAAAAGACAAGGAAGTTGAAGTTGACAATATTATTAATAATCCGAACCCGGCGTGGACCAGAAAACCTGCTGACCTGAAAGATGAAGATTACAAATCGTTTTATCACGAATTGTATCCGATGCAATTTGAAGAACCTTTATTTAATATTCATTTAAATGTTGATTATCCGTTTAATTTAACCGGTATTTTATATTTCCCAAAACTCAGTAATAAACTGGAAATGCCTAAAGACCGCATTCAGTTATACAGCAACCAGGTTTTTGTTACTGATAATGTTGAGAATATTGTTCCTGATTTTTTAACACTTTTACGCGGGGTTATTGATAGTCCGGATATTCCTTTAAACGTTAGCCGTAGTTATTTGCAGGCCGATGGAAATGTAAAAAAGATCGCTGCTCATATTACAAAAAAGGTAGCCGACAAGTTAGAAGAACTCTTTAAAAAAGACCGTGCTGAATTTGAAAAGAAGTGGGACGATATTAAAATATTTGTTCAGTACGGAATGATCAGCGATGAAAAGTTCTATGAAAAAGCAATCAAGTTTGTTCTTGTAAAAACAACCGGTGGTAAATATTTTACTTTTGAAGAATTTGAAAATCATGTGAAAGCGGTACAAACCGATAAGGATAAAAAATTGATCTATTTGTATGCGACCAATACCCTTGAACAACATCCGTATATTGACGCTGCTGTGAGTCGCGGTTACGAAGTATTGTTAATGGATACGATGCTTGATCCGCATTTCATCAATCACCTTGAAAGTAAATTAAAAGACATTTCTTTTGTTCGTGTTGACGCGGATACGATTGATAAATTAATTAAGAAGGAAGATAATTCAGTAAGTAAATTAACGGAAGAGCAGCAAAACGCTTTACGACCTGTTATAGAAAGCGCGGTAAGCAAAGAACAGTTTATGGTCGCCTTTGAAAACCTGAGTGAAAAAGACGCTCCGATGCTAATTACCCGCCCTGAATTTATGCGAAGAATGAAAGACATGAATCAGATGGGTGGTGGTGGAGCAATGAGTTTTTATGGCAACATGCCGGAAATGTATAATCTGGTTGTAAACACCAATCACCCGCTAATATCAAGAATACTGGAGGAAAGCGATGAGGAGACAAAAAAGAATCTTACCAAGCAGGCCACTGATTTGGCGCTTCTTTCGCAGGGTCTGTTGAAGGGCGAAGGACTCACCAATTTTATTAAAAGAAGCGTTGAATTAATTTAAAAATTTAAAATTAAATTAAGGCCCGGATAATCCCGGGTCTTTTTTTTGATTTTTTCGAAACCTAAGCGTTTCTTACGAGTATAAATTATCAGAAGAGATCAGACATAACACACCGTGAGTGGCGACTTAGAGCAGGAAATGGTGTATGTAAATGAATTACAGGAATACAATATGTAATTCAATAATCGCGGTAAGCAGAAAAGCGTATCGCGATTTTTTATTGTATTTTTTTTAAAGAAGAAATGGCCGTTGAAGGATCTGAGGCACTGAAAACCGTGTTACCCGCAACCAATACGTCAGCGCCGCACTTAATTAATTTAGTATAATTATTAAGATCAACACCGCCGTCAATTTCAATTAATGTTTTGGCATTCTTTGAAGTAATAAGCTGTTTTAATTTTTCAATTTTAAAATAAGTGTTTTCTATAAATTTCTGTCCGCCAAAACCGGGGTTCACACTCATTAAACAGACAAGATCGATTTCTGAAATGGTATCTTCTAAAACTGAGATAGGCGTATGCGGATTAATGGCTACCCCCGCTTTCATGCCGGTATTTTTAATGTTTTGAATGCTTCTGTGCAAGTGGGTGCAGGCTTCGTAGTGAACCGTTAGTATTTCGGCGCCCACATCTTTAAAAGCCTGTACGTAACGGTCAGGGTCCACGATCATTAAATGAACGTCCAATGGCTTTTTAGCAAGCTTATGCAGGGTTTTCATCACCGGAAATCCAAAAGAAATATTGGGAACAAACACGCCATCCATCACATCCACATGAAACCAATCGGCTGAGCTGTTATTGATCATTTCAATATCTGCCTTAAGATTTCCAAAATCGGCTGATAATACTGATGGCGCTACTAAATGCATAGGTGTGTTTTTGGGCTAAGGTAGGGCTTTTTTGATGGACTGGTGTACCTTTTAATTTATGGGTAAAAAAAAAGCGTCACCACATTGGTAACGCTTTTCTGAATTTTATTGATTAATTAGTTACATCCGATATTACCGCTAACCCCTACAGCAGGAAAGTTAAAACTTTGCTGCACACACTGAACTCCTGAAAAAGTCGCATTAATAGAAGAAGTGGTGGTTTGAACCGATACAATCCCTGCCTTACCATACCACACAATACCAGCAGGTTGGTTTGGTGCATTTTGTACAACCATAGAACAGGCACTTGGTCCGGGACTTGGTGATACGTTATAACTAAAAGTACCTTGGGCCGGAGGAGCCTGAAAGGTAATGGTTACATCAGTATTCCCGTTTATTCCTTTTAAAGTTAAACTGCCGGTAGAAATACAAGTCGGGTTACTCCATCCGCTTCCACC
>JAOQAF010000145.1 GCA_025963735.1 Bacteroidota bacterium | reverse complement strand
AATAGGTACAATCCGGGAAATAAATGTTTTTATTTATATGCTCCGGCCGTAATACTACCGGTAGCAGTACTTCTAACTGCATTATTAATATCCGTTGGAAATTTAGAGGCATCTGCGGCCGCGCCCGGGCCTGAAAAATTGCGCACCTGCATTTCACTTGTTGCTATATCAAAAATATAACTCCCCGGATCAACATAATTAAGAGAGCCTCCAATCCGAACGTCCACAAACTTTGTCGCGTCACTCGTGTTGATATTTGTTTTCAGCCACGAGCTGCTGAATTTATAAAAAGGTGGAAAGGTAGCGCTTGCTTTAATATCAAGATTAACTTCATTACCTAAAGTGCCGTCAACAATACAATTTCCGAAGTAAGCTGAATCCATTGGAAACACTGTTGCTCCCGAATAATTATTCACGTTAAGGGTTGGCTTTTCCCGTGCTCCTGCTTTGTTCCAAAAGTTGGCAAACGTGCAATGTAAAAAAGTATATTTTCCTCCCAATTGTAAATTCACACTATGCTCCTGGCAATTACTAATTACATTATTCCCTCCGTACACATTGTAATTGAGTCCGTAAAAACCCCACTTGCTCATGTTTTGAATTTTTGTATTGGTCACTTTTAAATGACGGGGTTCAAGCGGATCAATGCCTGCGCCTGTACCGAGGTTTTCTGCCTGAATGCCAATGTAGCCATTCTTTATAATGGCATAATCAATAACATTATTTACACTTCCTTCATTGATCCAGATACGGTCCCACTGCCCGGGCTCATCTGCAAAATCTTTTTCCATGCGCGCTCCTCTAAAAGTCACTTCATTTCCTTTCTGGCCAAGAACCTGCATCTCGCCATACCTGTAAACCCATAGCGCGGCCTTATAATTGAAATATACGCGTGTGCCAGCATTCATGATCAGTTTTTGAGTTGAATCTACAACCAGGTAACCATAAATCACATGCGGCTTATCATTGGTCCATGTAACGGTAACATTGTTTTGGCTGCTAACCGTTGAATAAGCTAAATAAGAACCGTCATGAAATTTTATGGCGTTTGTAGGCCGGTGATAATAAGCATCCTGACCCCATGCTTCGAGGTATACTGATTGGTTATTGCCGTTAACCGTTAGATTAATTGCATCGCTTATAATTAAAGGTGAATTTTGATTCGTAGGATTAACATTAACCTGAATGAAAATGTACATGCTATCTTTTGCCGCTATTTCAAGGTCAGAAAAAGTGGTTCCCGGAATACCATCAGCATTTAATTTAAAACCTGATGAACCCCCGCTTTGTAACTGAAGAGAAGAAATTTTAATTTTCTGGCTGTTGCCGTTAATGATGCGGATGTTGCGGGTAGAAGAGCCAATGGTGGTGAAAACAGTATCAAACAAAACCGAGTCCTGAGAAAAATGAATTTTAGCGGAAGAGTCTGTGATCAATTTGTCTTTTTTGCATGAGAGAATTGAAGCTGTTAAGACAATTACAAATATGATTTTTAATAGAAGTTTCACGGTTTGCAAATATAAACGGATAAATGGGGAAAATAGTATTTCGCAAATGAAATTTGGATTTAAGATTAGAGATAAAAGTGATTAGTGTTTAGTTTTTAGTGTTTAATAATGTTAGTTCAATCTGTGTAATCAGTGAAATCTGTGGCTATTAAACAAAGCTGATTAGTGTAATCGGTGAAATTAGTGGCTATTTAATAAACACAAAATGATAAGAATTTAGGATTTAATTATTAATTTCGGATCATCAAATTTTAACCTTTTAACCCACAACTATGACCTACATTAATAGCATTATAGCGCGACAGATCCTTGATTCACGTGGCAATCCTACCATTGAAGTGGATGTATTAACTGATAACGGTGTTATGGGCAGGGCTGCGGTGCCTTCAGGTGCTTCAACCGGAACACATGAAGCAATGGAGTTACGTGATAACGATAAAACCCAATACATGGGAAAGAGCGTAAACACTGCTGTTAATAATGTAAATACCATATTGAACGATAATTTAAAAGGAGTTTCTGTAATGGATCAACCTATGGTGGATGGCGCCATGCTTGCTCTTGACGGTTCGCCGAACAAATCTGTTTTAGGTGCTAATGCTATTTTAGGAGTTTCCTTAGCTGTTGCCAAAGCTGCGGCGGAAGAGTGTCACATGCCTTTGTACCGTTATGTTGGCGGCATTAACGCTAATTTACTGCCAATTCCAATGATGAACATTTTGAATGGCGGTGCTCATGCAGATAACGGCATCGATTTCCAGGAATTTATGATCATGCCTGTTGGAGCCGAGAATTTTAGTGAGGGGCTTAGAATGGGGACCGAAATCTTTCATCATTTAAAATCCGTTTTAAAAGATAAGCGTTTAAGCACCAATGTGGGCGATGAAGGCGGCTTTGCACCTGACCTTAAAAACAATGAGGATGCCATAAAAGTAGTTCTACAAGCCATAGAAAAAGCGGGTTACAAGCCGGGGGAAGATGTTTACATAGCTATTGACGCGGCCTCTTCTGAATTTTTTGACGCGAAGACCAACCAATATCATTTTAAAAAATCAACAGGAGATAAACTAACTGTAGCACAAATGGTGGATTATTGGGCCGACTGGTGCAAAAAATATCCGATCATTTCCATTGAAGACGGACAGGCGGAAGACGACTGGGAAGGCTGGACATTATTGACCGATAAAATTGGGCACAAAATTCAGTTAGTGGGTGATGATCTTTTTGTAACGAACGAAACCCGCCTGGCGGAAGGAATTAATAAAGGTGTAGCTAATTCAATTTTGGTAAAAGTAAACCAGATTGGAACGTTAACCGAAACAATTAACGCTGTTCAACTGGCGCAAACGAATGCATATACTTCTGTAATGAGCCACAGAAGCGGTGAAACGGAAGACACTACTATTGCTGATCTGGCGGTGGCTTTAAGCTGCGGACAAATTAAAACGGGTTCTGCCAGCAGAAGCGACAGGGTTGCCAAATACAACCAGTTACTACGTATTGAAGAGCAGTTAGGTACATCGGCGCGATATCTAGGTAAGGCTTTTAAATATGTGCTTTAATTTCTGAATTTTTTCCCGCAGATTGTCGAAGAGAATTTCTCGCAGAGTGCGCAGATAATTGCAGAGAATTTCTCGCAGAGGCGCGGAGAACATGGAGAATTTCTCACAGAGACGCAGTGATCGCAGAGGATTGCTGAAGAATGAAAATCTATGTTTCATTGTTAATTTCGGACAATGTGGTTAATTATTTCCCGCAGATTGTCGCAGAGATTTCTCGCAGAGATGCGGAGAAAGACAATGGTTTAATATGGCCACAGATTAATTAACATCATAAACTTCTTTGATTTTTACCAAGTTGCTCAATCCGGCTGCGCGTTAGGGATTGCAGCGGAAAGCCCGGAGCCTGAGTAGCCGACATAGGAGGCGTATTGAAGGCGAGGACTTGTAGTGAAAAGCCCGGCCCTTTTGCTTTGCCGGAATAAACCCTGGCGAAAGGGAAACGCCCGAATTTGAGCAAAATAATTTTAAAAACCCTTTGTTTATACAAGCGGGCATTGTAATTTAGTACCAATAAAAATTCACAAAAAAGATGGATCCATTAAAAGATAAATTCAAAGCCAAGGCAGAAGTTTTAGCGGCGGAGATAAAAGATATTATAAAAAATCACGGAGACCTTAAGTTGGGTGAAATTACTGTGGCCCAGGTATACCAAGGTATGCGCGGGATGCCGGGTATGGTTACCGAAACTTCTCGTTTAGATCCGGAAGAAGGAATTCGTTTCCGCGGTTACAGCATACCCGAATTACGCAAAGCCTTACCTAAAGCTCCGGGTGGCACTGAGCCTTTGCCGGAAGGAATATTTTACCTGATGCTGGTTGGTGAATTACCAACACAGGAGGATGTGAATTTTATTACTACAGAGTGGTTAAAGCGTAACAACGTTCCTAAACACGTGTTTGATGTTATTGAGCAATTGCCGCCTGACACACATCCAATGACTCAATTTGTTATTGGTATTATGGCCATGCAAACCGAAAGTGTTTTCGCAAAAGCTTACGCCAAAGGAATGAGCAAAAAAGATTATTGGGATTATGCCTATGAAGACAGCATGAACCTTATTGCCCGTTTACCACGCATTGCAGCTTATATATACCGCAGAAAATACAAAGGCGGCGTGCACATTGAACCGGATCACAAATTGGATTGGGCAGCTAACTTCGCTCACATGCTGGGTTACGAAGAGTTTGATATGAAGCGTTTAATGCGTTTGTATTTAACCATTCACGTAGATCATGAAGGTGGAAACGTATCGGCTCATACAACACATTTGGTTGGTTCAGCTTTATCAGATCCATATTTAGCCTTTGCGGCCGGTATGAACGGATTAGCGGGCCCATTACACGGTCTGGCTAATCAGGAAGTGTTAAACTGGATAATGGAACTGAAGGAAACTTTAGGCGGTGGTTTACCAACCAAAGAACAAATTGCAGAATACATTAAGAAAACATTAACAGAAGGAAAAGTAGTACCGGGTTACGGGCACGCTGTACTTCGTAAGACAGATCCCCGTTTCGCGGCGCAACAGGATTTTTATAAAACATACATTAAGCACGATGACATTTGTGAAATAGTTCAAATGGTTTATGAAGTGGCTCCTCCTATTTTAGAAGGAACCGGCAAGATCAAAAACCCGTGGCCAAATGTGGATGCGCATTCCGGCGCATTGTTAGTTCACTATGGCATGCATGAATATGATTTTTACACAGTGTTATTTGGTGTAAGCCGTGCTTTAGGTGTACTTGCAAGTTTGATCTGGGACCGTGCTACCAACTCGCCTATTGAGCGTCCGGGTTCATTAACAACCGATAATATTAAAGCTAAAATAAAAGCAGCACAAAAAGCAGCGCAATAATTTTTCTGGATATAAAGAGATAAAGCCGGTTTCTGAAAAAGGACCGGCTTTTTTAATTATTAGAAATTTCTGGCGGTTATATTTTTTTAGTAAAATGTCACCACATATAGGAAAAACAAAACCGGATATAAAGTTGGCAAAGTTTTTATTTTTTAAGGCGTAACTTTGATTTGATTCAGATGTATGAAAAAAAGGTTTCTATATCTTTTACTTTTCCTTTTATTTTGCGGAAAGATATTCTCCAGTCATATTGTAGGAGGAGAAATTTTTTATGACCGTATCAATGATTCAACTTATAAAGTAACATTAAAAGTGTACCGTGATTGTTTTAACGGGCAGGCCCCTTTTGAGGGAAGCGCAGGCGCAGTGCCGGCCATAATTACCGTTTTTTATGCCGACGGTACCCTTGCGGACACTTTTGATATTGGTGCCCCTGTAATAACACACATTCCTCCATCCATTAACAATCCATGTATTCATCCCCCTCCGGGAATATGTGTGGAAGAAGGTGTTTATACGCATACACTTATCTTAACGCCCAAAACAGGAGGTTATAATCTTGTATATCAGGTTGTATTCAGGAACAACAGTATTCTTAATCTTGCCGCTCCCGGTACTCAGGGTGCCACATATTTCACTTTAATACCCGGGCCGGAAATTGCGCCAGTAAACAACTCGCCCAGGTACGCCAGTTTCCCTCCCATTTTTGTATGTAACAATGTTACCTTTACCTTCGATCATAAAGCAATAGATCCTGACGGCGATCAACTGGTTTATTCTCTTTGCGCGCCTTATAATGCATCGTCTTCCGGCCAGGCACCGCCTCCTCCTTATACCAATGTAAATTATGCTTCGCCATATAACGGGGCGTATCCGATTGCTTCGAGTCCTGCTTTTAGTATAAATCCCACAACCGGAATATTAACAGGCCAACCTAATCTTGCGGGTCAGTTTGTTGTTGGTGTATGCGTTCAGGAGTTCAGGGCAGGGGTGTTGATTAATACACATTACCGGGATTTTCAGTTTAATGTAGTACCCTGTGTTGTGAATGTGGTAAGTGCCATTGCTAATCAGAAATCGCAATGTGAAGGGAGCACCATTACATTTACCAACGCCAGCGTTAGTAATATTGGCACTTTAACTTACCTGTGGAACTTCGGCGACCCTTTGGTTACTAATGACACCTCGCACCTTGTTAACCCTACTTACACTTACCAGGACACGGGGATGTATGTTGTTACGCTAATTGCAAATCCACACAAACCCTGCAGCGATACACTTAAACAAATTGTATATGTGTACCCAAAACTTAAAATTAATTTTCCTCCTGTAGAAAAACAGTGTTTTAAAGGCAACGCCTTCTCTTTTTCGGCGCAGGGTGTTTATTTGCCTTACGCCACCTTTAACTGGAATTTTACTTTCTCTGCAACTCCCGTCACATCCACCTTACAAAATCCTGTCAACGTAACATTCAATCAACCCGGAAAGTACTTTGTAAAACTTGTAGCGAAACAACACACGTGTATAGATTCGTTTATTGACAGCGTACGCGTTGTTAAACCTCCGGTTGCAAAAATAAATAATCTTCCTGCCGTATTGTGCGATCCTGCCCTTATAGCTTTCAGTAATGGAAGCAGTAGCGAGCTTCCTGTTTCTTACCACTGGTTTTTCAGCAACGGCAATACATCTCAGGTGTTTCAACCGTTGCAGGTATTTAGTCCTGCAGGAATCTATTCAGCCACATTAGTAGTTGTTACAACATCCGTTTGTATTGATACCAGCATAGCGTCAGTAAGTAATATCACGGTAAATCCGTCTCCACAGGCGGGATTTACCTTTTCACCCCAGCTAACTACTATATTCGATCCTGAAATAACATTCATGAATACCGCGAGTTCGGACGTAAACCTATGGCAATATACTTTTGGAGATGGAACGGGAGCCGGGTACGCAAGTAATATTCATGTGTACCAGGAAGCAGGCGATTATACGATTACTCAGCTTGTTACTAATTCCTTTAATTGTACAGATACTTTTTCAGGGCAGATAAAGATCCTTCCTGAATTCAGGTTCTGGATCCCAAATACCTTTACACCTGATGGCAATTCGCGAAATGATTATTTTATGCCGATTACAATAGGCGTTATCAATTATGAATTTAATGTGTTTTCAAGGTGGGGAGAAAAAATTTACAGCACTCAAAATCCGAAAGAAGGGTGGAATGGATCATATAAAGGGAAGGAGTGCCAGGAAGATATATATACATGGAGGATAGTTTTTAAAAATGTTGTGTCATTAAAAGATGAAGTTCATTATGGCCACGTGCTTTTAATAAATGGAAATAAATAATTTAATTTTTTAGAATTGGAGAAGAATTAAATAGCATTACTTCATGTAACTAATTTAACACGCCCTTAAATTTTGAAGGTGAAAGATTTCAAACAGTTTAGTTAAGAGGGGTTAATTCTGCATGATTACAAACTCATAAATATTATCCTTTAGTGAAGGGTATTTGGAAGTGAGATCCATGCCTTCCGCCAGATCTTTTATAATATTGAGTCCTAACGTATTTTGTTTAACTTTTTCGTCAAAATCAAAACCTTTGCCATTATCTCCTATTTTAATATGAATGGAATTATCGCTATCTTTTTTTACCCCAATAAATAATTTATAATCGGGGCTTTTTAAAAACGCATATTTAAAGGAGTTTAAAAAAACTTCGGTAACAATTAAACCCATGTGAATGGCTTCTTTTGTGGGTAAATAACAATTTACAATATCTATGTGTTCAATGATCTCGTGACTGATTTCATTATGTGATTTTTTAAATTCGTTAACCAGTTCTTTTAAATAATCAGACAGATTAATACTGGTATAATTTTTTGACTGACACAACATATCATGAATTTTAATCATGGAAATCACACGCTGTTCATATTCATCGAGTAATATTTTTGGGTCGGTTGTTTTGCCTTTCTCTTTGCTTATCCGCAAAAGACTTACAAGAATGGCAAAATTATTCCGAACACGATGATTTATTTCTTTGATCAACAGGTCCTTTTCATGCAGCGCTTTATCAAGCTTAATCTGAGCGGCCCTGCGGTGACGGGCCTCGAGATTTGAAGCCAGTAAGATGGAAACACTTATTCCAAATTTTTGTTCTTTGGGAGTAAACTTTTTTTTACTTCCAGCTTTTTCAAAACAAATGACTCCAATTAATTCTCCCGCAATACGTATGGGGACATCCATTAAGGATTCAATACCAAGTGGGGTGATGTAAGTTTTAATTAATTCCCGTGTGATGCGGTTAGTGTGAACATTTTCGGCAAGTATAATTTTGTTTTCTTCCAGCGCCTTAAAATAAACCGGAAAATCTTTTTTATTTATAACACTTTCTTTTTTGAATTTACGCGTTCTGATATCATATTCGCCCATGGATACAATGGCTGTTTTATCCATATTAAAAAGCCAGGCATTTATGCGGTCAATCTTTAAAGAAACAATAATACGCTGAGCAAAATCTTCAAATATGGCATCAATATCCTCCCGTTCGAGCCAGTGAATTTTTGACAAATTATCTAATTCGTCGAGTAAATTTATGGATTGATCTAACATATTCTATAACTAAGGTAATTATTTAAATGAAAAAACCAATTATAACGCTTAAAAATAAAGGACATCAATTTTTTTTGAAGTACATTTAATGTAAAATAAAAACACAATGAAAAAAAATCTCTTTAAATTTTTTTCCGGAATATTTGTATCTGCCCTAACTCTTTTTAGTTTTTCTTCTTATAAAAACAATCCACTTGCTAAAGGTGAACAGCAAAGTATTTATGATTTTAAATTAAAGACCCTTGAAGGCGAAGAAATAACGCTTGCAAAATTTAAAGGAAAGAAAATGTTATTAATTAATGTAGCAAGCGAATGCGGCTTTACGCCACAGTATAAAAATCTTCAGGCATTGCATGAACAGTACGGAAACAAGGTGGTGTTGATTGGTTTTCCGGCGAATAATTTTGGAGGACAGGAGCCCGGTACGAGCACCGATATAAAAAACTTTTGTACTAAGAATTATGGTGTAACTTTTCAGATGATGGAAAAGATAAGTGTAAAAGGCAAAGATATGCATCCTTTATACAGGTGGTTAAGCACCAAAGAAGAAAATGGAAGCTGCAATGATGCTCCGAACTGGAACTTTTGCAAGTATCTGATAGATGAAAACGGGAAAGTAATAAAGTTCTTTAACAGTAAGGTGGATCCGTTAAGCAAGGACATTACTTCCTTATTATAATTTTATCATAACTATTCTTTAGCCAAAAGGATCCTTGTACTTTCTTTCCGGGTGCCTACGCTCACATTTAAAATATAAATGCCACTAAGGGCTTCTTTACCAAATTCAATGCTTTCAAGTACACATTCGTTTACCGGAATAATTTTTCTTTCCAGATACATTTTTCCCATCGGATCATAAATAGCCACATTAATGTCGCTGGAAATTTGTTGAAGGCACAAGGATAAAGTGAATTTTCCGTTGGAAGGGTTCGGAAAGATCTTCATTAAGGTTAATTCTTCCTTATGTTTTTTAAGTGTAATTGTATCATGTTGTGGTTGTACCTTTTCACCTTTAATTTCCAAATAGCCCGACCAGCTCACGTTTTCATTGGAAATAACTTTTACCTGGTACATTCCGGCTTTATGAATTTCAATCGTGTTTTTTTCGGTGATCAAAAAAATAGAATCGTTACATCGCCACTGGTATACCGAAACGGAATCATGTGGTGTATATAAAATAGTTTTTTCTTCTTTATTTAAAACAGTGGGACCGCTAACCGCAAGTAACGGATTAAGATGATTCGGTGTAGTGTTCTTTTTAAAATAGTAATTGTCGTTCCATATATTTACCGAAAAGGAAGTGAGGCTTTCGGGCGTGGAATTTATTCGGTAGTCCTGCGATTTTTTAACGTCAAATAAAACAAGGGCACTTACCTCTTTAAAATTAGATTGAAGCTCCTGATCCATTTTAGCGATCCATTGAGGTTTGGTTTCTGATGTGCCAGCTTCTGTAGAATAACGTTCGCGGCAACCATTCTCGCAAATAAAAAGTGGTTTGGAAGGAAAATTTTTCCGAAGATAATAATAAGGTTCTGCCAGACCCATGCGAAATGAGCGCCAGTAAGGAATTCCGGGAATGGTTAAATTATAGACTTCGCAGGCTACAATGTCTACATAAGCATTTCCGGGATAAGCCCCCACAATCCAGTTATAAGAAAGGGTAGGGTGATAAGTTGGTCCATTCACACACCACATCCATTTTACTTTTCCTGCACCACGGGCACGTACGCGGTTAACGACTTTTCTGAAAACATTAATAAATAGTTGCGGATCACCTCCATTAGCAGCTAAGGACCAAGGATACCAGTCGCCCTCGAATTCATGCATAAATCGAAGGATAATTGTGTCGTTGTACGATTTAAGTTTATCGGCAAAAGCATCAATGTAGGAATCAAACTCGCCGTTCATAAAATTTACAAGGCGTGGCTGGGCAGGATCTAACCTTGGAAGATGAGAATAGAGCGCCTCCCATGTGATGATTGGTGTATAACCACCCTGTAGCAATTGCGTCACCTCAGTTCCAGGTAAATTGCCGGCCACAGTGGTGCCGTTATTTGAGAAGTCGATAAACCAATTAACGTACTTAATTTTTTTTGAAGAGGCAGGAAATAAACTTTGGATTTGGGCAGGCGTAGTTTGCGGACTTGAGTTGGAAGAAAAAGCTCCTAAAAGGCATTTTCCGAGGGGATTGCCAGCAGGCAGGTCGAGTTTTGTGGGGCCGGTTGGTAATACGCCTTCCGAAAAGCAAATCATATCAAGATATACTAATGAACCGATATCGGTACTTACATTTTTTACAAAATTAAATTCAACATTAAAAACCTTCCCCGAACCGTTAGTGAATCCTGCGTCAAAAATTGAATTACCGCCGGTATTAATATCGGTGAACGAATTTAAAGGTATACTTATGAGTTGCCACGAACCCATCCGGACCACTGTTACCTGCTTCTCCCACATATCGTCGCTGCCGTTTTCCCAAATGTTATTGTTGTTGTCATCTTCATTGATATGAATTTTAATTTTTGAATCAGACGAATTAGAAGAAGGATTATAAATATAAAAATTGAAATAATCCTGCGCAGCGTTCAGTTGAATGAATCGTGAGACTCCTTTTCCGAACTGGCCTTTATTTAAACTCCAGGTCATGGCGGCTCTGAGCACGCGGCTTCCAAGCATAGGACTTGTACCTAAAGGATTTTGCGCCACTGAAGATTGAATATCAAACTTATGGTAATCGCCCTCGGGGAGGTCTACCTGGCCAATATCCTGACCTTCGAAATCGTAAATAATTGATTTTAACTGCGCGAAACCTGATCTTATGAAACAGAACTGGAAAAAGATCAGAACGCCCCAAAAAGATAGGTTTTTCATGTGTGTGAATTTGTTAAATAAGGATACAAATTTGATTCCATCACCTTCTAATAAATAGGGCTTGCTATAAATGTGTGTAGCAAGGGGAGTAGTGAAGAAGCTTTTTTTTAGCGAGGAAGAGGGTCTACATAGAACCCGAAAAAATAAATCTGTTCTTCATATAGGAAGCGATGGCATATTTGTTTCTAAAATTTTACAGATGAAACAAGCTATACTTTTATTTTTAGCTTATATAAGTGTTCAAGGGGTATGTTTGAAAGGGCAGACTGTGAATTGGACGAAACCAGCGACTTGCGTTGATGGAACAAGGCAAGTTTGTAGTGACAATCTTGGAAACATATACCTATTCACAAAGTATATCTGGGGAACTTCGTGGGGAAGTAATAACACTGACACAATTAAAAAGATAGATGCTTTCGGAAATGTTTTGTCACAAATCGCGCTACCGGGCATGCGGCTGGTTAACATGGTTATAACTCCCGACAATGGTTTTTATCTAGCAGTTGGATTTTACGGTCCTTTAACACTTGGAAATTCTACCTATTTAAGTTATGGAGGGTTGGATATTGGATTTGCAAAATATAACAGTTCCGGCGTACTTACATGGTTTAAAACATTTGGAAGTAAGCAGGATGATTTTCCTGGGGACATTTGTGTAAGAGGAGATGAGCTTATCATGACAGGAATGTTAGGAGATACTGCGTTTTGTATGGGGCAGATTTTACCAAAGCCAAATCAGCAGGAACTATTTATTGCAAGTTTCAATAACCATGGTTCTTTGCTTGCATATAAATTCGCAATAAGTACTAATAGTTTGTTAAGTCAAGGCTCTAATACACAAACATCAGCTGCCATATCAAAAGGGTATGATTGCGAGGTGGATATTTTTGGAAACGTTTATATATTAGCACAGACCGCTGGAAAGACAAGTTTAGACACACTAAATATAGGAGAATGGGGTGAAGATCCATGGTACCCCAAAAATACAACCACATTATTAAAACTTGATGCGTCGCTTAATGCAAAATATAGGCATATCCTCACACAATGTAATTATTGCGCATTCCCATCTTATGAGAATTTGATAGTGAGTAAAAGTTCGGATTCTTATATAACTTACAAGTATGCACATGCACAAAGTGGAGGTGATGCACAAACGGCAAGCATTTATCATCTCGATAGCACCGGATCTTTAGTCGGTACCTTCGATCTAAGGCCAGAGATGAAATCAGATATTTCTGACCTTGAAATAGACGCTTGCGGCAACGTAAATTTCACAGGTTCTTGGTATACCCATTCCCAGTGGATCACTTCCCCTTTTAACGCTTCGTTTGTTGTAGGGCAACTAAACTCTCAGCTACAACTTAACTGGATGTATAACGATTCAACTCAAAGCGCATCTCCAAGAGGAGTTGGTCTATGTATAATAGGTCCAAATGAATATTTTGTAAATGGTTATTCAGTGGATACAATTATAAGAAGCCAGGGGCCCTATCCTGGGGGCAACAGCCAGGGCTTTTTCACACGAATAAAGGGCCCCTTAAATAATGCCTGCCTCACAGAAAGTATACCTAAGCATACTAATGTGAGCGAGCCTCTAACGGTTTATCCAAACCCCGGCACGGGTAAATTTGTCTTGTCCAAAGAAACAATGTATTCGAATATAAGGGTCTTCAATGCGCAAGGGTCGTTAGTATTAAATGAAAAACTTACCTGAAGTGATTTAGATCTGAACGAATTTCCGGAAGGGGTTTACATTATTCGCCTCACAGACGTTTCAGGTAAAACACGTTCGGGTAAGGTGGTGCTTGTGAAATAAAAAATTCAGGCTAAAAAATTTCGTTACTTATTTTATAAATAAAATTCAGCTTCGGTTATTGAATGCAGTGGCACAATTGTTTCTAAAATATTTTCAGATGAAAAGATTTATATTATTTTTTCTTTGTATTTCATTATTACCACAACGTTATCGTTCTCAATCGATGACATGGTCTACAACCACATTGTATAATGATGGTAATAAACACAGTTGCCGCGATGCTTCCGGGAATATTTACCTTTTCCAAAGCCAGGATACCATCAAAAAGATCAATTCTTTTGGAAACGTTCTTTCGCAAATGACTCTGCCCGCAAATATGACGATCAGTAACCTTGTGGCAACACCCGATACCGGATTTTATGTATGTGGTAATTATACAGGCACATTAGCGATCGGCGGCAATACATACAACAGCAATGGATTAACAGATATATGGTTTGCAAGATATAACAAGATTGGTATGCTTATTTGGTGTAAAAGCTTTGGTAGTAAGGGAGAGGATTATAGTGGAGATATTTGTGTTACCCCAAGTGGGTTTGTTATAACCGGCGCTTTAAGCGATACTTTGATTTATATGGGACAAACTTATCCTAAAGTCAAACAGACAGAATTATTTGTAGCGACTTTTAATGATAATGGAGGGCTGTTGGCTAGCAAGTTTGCAGTGAGTACCAACTTACAAGGAACTCAAGGATCATCAACGCAAAGTGTTGCAGTATCCGCCGGTAACGAATGTGAGGTTGATGCAGCCGGTAACATTTACGTGCTTACACATTCTTATGGCGCGTCAAAAATCGATAGTTTTACTATTGGTAATTGGGTTAACCCTCAAAACCCTTATCAACCTTCCACTAAAACTATTATTAAGTTAAACCCGGCATTGCAAACGCAGTTTAAATCTTTTTATTCTCAATATGCAAACTCCAGTTTATTCTTTGATAATTTGGCTGTCAGCCCAGCAGGAGATTCGTATGTTGTTGATCATTATCAAAATGGGCAAAGTGGTGGTGATATTCAATGGTCTACACTTTATCATATAAATACTTCCGGTTCTATGGCCGGTTCGTTTGCACTCAGGCCCGATAAGAGGTCGGACATTTCAGATTTAGAAATAGATCAGTGTGGAAATATTTATTTAACCGGATACTGGCGGGATTACTGGTATAGCCATCCTTTTTATAATGCTAGTTTTGTTGCGCAGTTGAGTCCTCAATTTACCCTTAGTTGGATACTGAACGATTCCACGCAAAGTAGTTTTTCGCGTGGGGTTAGTCTTTGCCTCTTAGATTCCAATCAATTTTTTATGAGTGGCTATATATTAGATACGGTAACCGACGCTTTCGGGGTTTACCCCGGACCAAATAAAACCGGATTTTTTACAAAAATAATTGGCCCCTCAAGTTATGCCTGTTTAAACGCCGTAGGCCTTCCTGAAAATGCGAAGAATAATTTAGCCTTCTCTATTTTCCCAAACCCAAGTTCAGGTAAATTTTATTTATCAGATGATGCAATTGGTTCTGAACTCAAACTATTTAACTCTCAGGGATTATTACTAAGGGATGAGAAAAAGATTGGAAAAGAAATATCCCTTTTTGAATTTCCGGAAGGGGTTTATTTTATTCGCCTTACAGATGCTACAGGCAGATCAAATGTGGGCAAGCTTGTTCTTATGAAATAATAAAAGTTCCACTTAAAAACCGTTCTTACTTATCTTATAAATAAAATTGAGCTTAGGTTCCTCTCCATAATAAGTCACCATTTCTTCTTTCACTTTTATAGCACCAAGCCTTTCAATGGCTTTTTGTGAGCGGATGTTGTTAGCGCCAATGTGAAAATAAACTTCATTCAAATACTTAAAAGCATAGTTCAACATTAATAGTTTGGTTGAAGGATTATATTTTCCGCCCCAGTAATTTCTTGCAAAAAAAGTATAACCGATAGAAAGCAAATTATCACCGGTCATGTAAAAGCGTGTGCTTCCTATCACTTTGTCGGATGTAACATCTTTAATTAAAAATGCGCCCTTTGATTCCATAGCACCTTTAAAAAAGTTTTCGAATACCTCGCGTTTCCATCGGTCCTTGTTAGGATGTTGCTCCCAAATTAGTGGATCAGAAGCTACAGAATACAATTCCTCAAAATCAGCTTCTTTAAGCGGGACTAATTTTACAAGTTCATTTTCTAATATGGGTTGTAAATTAAAATTCGTCATTATATTCACTTTTTAATTTCTCTTTTATTTCTAGTATCCGTCATTGCGAGCGATAGCGAAGCAATCTAAACCCACAAGAGATTCCGCCGTCGTTCTGCGACCATTGACGTAATTTACTTCTAATTTTTTCTATACGAATGTTTTTTAAAGAGAGGGTGTATAAGAGTTATTCATTTCTTCGATACTTTTGCCGCCCAAAAGTATCCAAAAGGCTTCTGACCTTTTGATAGGAAATTTTTTCTTCCGCGAGGTAGAGGCAGCGGAAGAAAAAACGCTGACTGGCCAAGCTTTCTTTCTTAACGCTCAAAGCCATTACTGCCTAGCTTGTCCTGCAGCTATTTCTGCAAAAGATCAGAAAAAACATTCCGATGAAATACTAAACGTTTATTTTAACTCTTCGTGCCTTACTATTAATTTTATGAGATCGTCACTTTGAATTATTCCTCGCAATGACGGAACCTCCCGCAGATTCGCCATCATTGATAACTATAAACACCAATTAATCGCTTCCTTTCCATTCGCAATTAAATATTCATTCGCTTTTGAAAAATGTTTGCTTCCAAAATAAGCTCCTCTGGCCAAAGGCGACGGATGCGCTGCCTGCAGAATTAAATGTTTCGACGCATCTATCAATTGGGTTTTTGCTTTCGCGTAATTACCCCATAACATAAATACCACTTTTTCTTTTTCATCCGAGATGCATTTTATCACTTCATCAGTAAACTGTTCCCATCCCTTATTGTGGTGACTTCCCGGTTCATTGGCCCTGACAGTTAATGTGGCGTTCAATAAAAACACACCTTGCCGGGCCCAGTGTTCAAGATTACCTGTTAGAGGAATGCCGCAATCACAATCTGTTTTTAATTCTTTAAAAATATTGGTAAGGCTTGGTGGAAACCTTACGCCATCATTCACCGAAAAACTTAAACCATTGGCTTGTCCGGGTCCGTGATAAGGGTCCTGGCCCAGGATGACGATCTTAAGTTCATTTAAGGGAGTGTAATTAAAAGCTGAGAATATTAATTCGCCCGGAGGATAGATAACATGCTTTTTCTTTTCTTCATGTAAAAAGTTTTGAAGCTTTAAAAAGTAATCTTTTTTAAACTCATCCCTTAGAAGTGTTTTCCAGCTTTCGTGTATCTGCGGATCTGTCATAATCTTCTAATTTAAGAGATTAACCGAAATGAAAAAAAGGTATTTCGTTTTTAACTTTATTATATTTGTTTATCGTATAATGAATAATTTATAATCATGAAAAGCATATTTTTAATTGGCTTCTTTTTTATTTTAGTTTGCTCCAACGCACAAAATAAAACTATTATTTTTGAATCAGGCAACTGGGCCTCGGTATTAGCCAAGGCTAAAAAAGAAAACAAACTTATTTTTATTGACGCTTTTACAACCTGGTGTGGGCCGTGTAAACAAATGGCAAAACATGTTTTTACCAACGATTCGGTAGCAGACTTCTTCAACTCAAAATTCGTTAATTATAAATTTGATATGGAAAAAGGTGAAGGAATTGATTTCGCTAAAAAATATCAGGTGAACTGTTATCCTAATCTTATTTTAATAGATGGCAACGGAACCCTGGTTCACCGTTCCGCCGGGTTATTGGAAGCGCCTGTTTTTCTTGCATTTGCACGCAACGGACTTACGCCGGGTAAAACATTTGTAGACCTTAAAAATAATTATGAGAAGGAAGGTCTTAATGAAAATAACGTTGGCAAATACCTTGAATTAATTAATTCGGCATGTTTTAATTCTTCGCCTGTTGTTAGCACTTATATAGGAACAATAAAAGAAGCCGACCTTATAAAACCTAATAACTGGGAACTGATAAGAGATTATGTACACGATTATAAATCGCGTGAAGCTACTTATCTGGTAAAACATCTTTCAATGTTTGAAGAAAAATTCGGAAAAAATGAAACTGAACAAAAAGTTGTAAAACTGGGAGCTAATTATTTTGAACCCTTCACCAGGGCAAAAGACTATGATAAGGCGGGCTTTGAAAAAGCGAAAAATGATTTTAAAGGATTGAACTGGCCTCTGTCGGATAGAATTTTGTTTGATGCTGACCTTAGAATAACCGGTCGTTTTGATAAACGTAATTATTACACGCTTGCCTCCAAAGACTTCTTAAAATATAATAAGGAAAATGCCAATGCCTTAAATTCAATGGCCTGGAAATTTTATGAAGAGGTAACGGACCGTGACCAGGTAAAAGCCGGCGCGGAAATGGCAAAACACGCCTGTGAATTAGAACCTAACTATGCAAATTTAGATACTTATGCTGCAGTGTTATATAAATCAGGCAACTATTCCGAGGCAAGCAAGGCAGCCGAACTTTCAATTGAAAAGGCTAAGGAAGCTAAACTTAAAGAGGAAGATTATAAAGAAACTTCGGAGTTACTTAAAAAAATAAAAGCTAACTTAAAATAGAAGCGGCCTGACACACATACAGGCCCGCTGTTTCGGTACGAAGTCTGTTATCGCCGAGATTTATGCCTGTAAAACCTTTTTGTTGCGCCAGTGTAACTTCTTCCTGATTAAAATCTCCTTCCGGCCCTATTAATACAAGAGTTGATTTACCTTTAAATTGAATCCGTTTAATATGTTGTTTATCTCCTTCAAAACAATGGGCAATAAAATTCAGGTCAGTTTTTTTTAATTCTACAATCTCCCTAAAAGAAACCAATTCGTTTACTTTTGGTAAGTAAGCCTGCAGACTTTGCTTCACGGCACTTTCCACTATTTTTGAAATGCGCTCATGTTTTATCACAATGCGTTCTGAATTCTTGCACTGAATAAATGAAATCTCGTCTATGCCAATTTCAACGGCTTTTTCAATCATCCATTCTATACGGTCCATTTGTTTTGTAGGAGCAATTGCCAGATGCAAATAATAACTTCGCTTTTTCTGGGCAACAGGACCGGAGAGAATATTGGCCACACATTTTTTTTCGGAAACAAGGTTTAATATACCCTGATAGAAACTACCTTTTCCATCAATGACGTCTATTTTATCACCGCTCTTTTTTCGCAATACCTTTGCACAATGCCAGCTTTCTTCAGGCGTTAAAACGGCAACATTATTTTCTATCGAAGCAATAAAAATATTCACACTTTAAAAATACGTAATTTTGCAGTAATGAATTACCTGGCGCATTCCTTTTTGTCGTATAATCAACCGGGCTTGCTTATTGGCAATTTTATTGCAGACCATATTCATGGTAATCATTTCGAAAATTATCCCACAGAAGTTATTGAAGGCGTTAAATTACACCGTAAAATAGATACTTTTACCGACGCGCATGTAAAGTTTAAAGAAAGTAAACGTTTTTTTTACAATGGTTACGAAAAATACAGCGGTATACTGGTGGACATTTATTTTGATCATCTCTTAGCTGAAAATTTCAACGCTTATTCAAATATTCCTTTAAAAACGTATTGCCAGAATGTTTATGGAGTGTATCAATCCCACATTGATTTGCTCCCGGCCAGTAGCAAAGGTTTTTTAACCTACGTACTTGAAAATAATATTTACTCAGCCTACTCAACGCCTGAAGGAATAGAGCGGGTCTTGTTTCATCTTTCACACCGCATTAATCACGGTATCTGGCTGCAAGGGTCACTGGAACTTTTTAAAGAAAACAAAAAGCAGTTGCAAAGAAATTTTGAAATTTTTTTCCGGGATGCTCAAAACGAATTTAAATTAAACTCATAAAATGGAATTTATAAGCACCGATTTACTCGCCTATTGCGAAAATTTTACCGGTCCGGAATCTGAATTATTAAAAGACCTAAACCGTCAAACACATCTTAAAGTAGGACAACCACGCATGTTAAGCGGGCACTTACAAGGTCGATTTCTTAGTTTCTTGTCAAAGCTTTGCAAGCCATCTTATATTTTAGAAATCGGAACCTATACCGGATACTCGGCCTTATGTCTTGCCGAAGGACTAACTGAAAACGGAACATTGATCACCATCGATCCAAATGAGGAAACCAATCTGTTTGCAAAATCCTTTATAGAAAAATCAGAATACAAAAATAAAATAGACTTGATTCATGGCGATGCCCGGGTTATTCTGCCAACACTGAAACAGAAATGGGATTTTGTTTTTATTGACGCCGATAAAAAAAATTACGGCGTTTATTTTGACCTCGTTATTGACCAGGTTAATTCCGGAGGATTAATTATTGCAGATAACGTACTTTGGAGCGGTAAAATACTTCAGGAACAGATGGACAAGGATACGCTTGCCATTCATAACTTTAACCGTAAAGTAAATTCAGATACACGCGTTGAAAGTTTACTTTTGCCTCTCCGTGACGGATTGTTTATTCTAAGAAAAAAATAGCTGTATTTTTCTCCTTATTTTTAAAAATTGATGGAGGTTTAAAGTCGGATAGTTTTTTGCCACTTATCAGGAAATATCCGCCAATTATTAATAAAACCGCTCAAATGTCCTTATATAGTCATACCTTTAAAGGAATAAAAGGTTGAAAATATCAAGACATATTCGGGTATTATTTTGCATTCTTTTTCTTCACGCTAAAATTTTTTCACAGTGTAGTTTAGCGGCTGCAGCAAATTATTCTTTTGATTGCCTTACTTCAACCGCCGTGGCCAGTCTTACCATTATTGGCTCTTCGGGACCTTTTACCATTACCAGTTCACCACCGGCTATTAACTCCACAACCACAAGCAACCTTGCACAGGGAGTTTATAATATCACCATAACCATTAGTCCAACCTGTTCAACCTTTGTTCAATTAACCATTAACAACCCTTATAATCCGGGTAATCTGGTTTTTACCAACACGAACGTAACCTGTTATGGAGGAAATGATGGCGCTTCAATTGCTACTTTTCAAAATTCCAATGGCCCCCCTTTCAGTTATACCTGGACCTCTGGCGGCTCGCCGGGCCAAAGCACGCAAACCGCGGTAAATTTAACTGCCGGTATCTACTCCGTAACCGTTAAAGACAGTCAGGGATGTACAGTTTCTAATTCTGTAAATATTACGCAACCCCCCGACATTCAAACCTTTTTCTCCAATACCATGACAACTTGTTTTGGAGGTACACTGAACACAGCGGTTACTACAACCGGCGGAAATCCTGCTTTCACCTATTCAATAAACGGCGCCGCATTAACCGGCACTTTGGCAAATGGTATATTAGCAGGTACACACACTGTAATTACCAAAGACAGCAAAGGATGCCTGAAAACAAATACGCTCCAGATAAATCAACCACCCCAACCACTCATTTCCTATAGTATAACTGCTCCATTATGTCCGGGTAGCTCTAACGGTTCGGCCACGGTTACGGTGAGTAGTGCGCCCTTGCCATATTCGTATACATGGCAACCTGTTTCCGGCTTTACCAATAGTTTAGGAGGTATTTCTGCAGGAAATTACACGGTGTTGGTTAAGGATGCAAGTTCGTGTATTACTAAAAGCGTGGTTGTGGTAGTTCCGGCTGTTAATATAAATGTTACAGTAAATATTAAGCCTGAAAACTGCAGTGCCGCAGACGGAACAGCCACATTAAATGTAACGGGCGGTAATTTTCCGTATACCTTTACAACTATCCCAATTGGTTCACATCCATCAAATGTGCTCACAAATTTATCGAGTGGCAGTTACACTACATTTATCAAAGATGCAAATGGTTGTGTTGATTCACTTGTTTACATGGTCGGCAACCTCAGTACCGTTAGTGTATCTGTTTCAAGTTTTACTCCGGTTCTTTGTTATAATCAGTGCAGTGGCGCCGTAGTGCTTTCTGTTCAAAATGCGGTAAGTCCGGTTACTTACAGCGCCTCTGGCTCGCCCACAACAAGCAGTAATGTTATAAGTAATATGTGCGCGGGTTACCACATCATCAGGGTAGTAGATGGCATTGGTTGTCCTGCTACTACCACAATCAACTTCCCGGCGCCTGCGGCATTCAGTTATTCAGCATCAGCGCCGTCGGCTATATGTTTTGGCAACAACATTACCATGAACGCCATTGCTTCCGGGGGCTCCCCGGGACCCTACAATTACATATGGAACCCGGGAAATATATCAGGGCAGCTTGTTACAACTTCTCCTGCCGCAACAACAGTTTATAGCTTAAATGTGTACGATGCCAATAACTGCACTTTGCCGCCGTATATTTTTACTGTTAATGTAGCACCACCACTTTCAATTAATATTAATTCTTCAGCTACAGGAATTTGTCCGGGTACAACAGCGCAAATTACGCCCACCATTACCGGCGGGGATGGAAATTATATTTACGACTGGCAGCCTGGTAATACAACCAGTTCCACTTTGTACGTTCAGAATATTGAAATACCTACCTATACATTGTTTGTAAAAGATGGTTGTGGTTCTCCAACAGCTGTTCGAATAGTAACCATCAATCTGTTTCCTGTTATTGTTCCTCAATTTTCAACCAGCGCTTCATCAGGCTGTGAGCCTTTTTGTACCCAATTTATAAATACTACTCCAAAATCAGGCGGCGCTATCTGGAATTATGGAGATAAGCCATTTGAGCAGGCGGGCAACACCACTTCCTATTGTTATCAAAAAGCGGGCACCTATAACCTTAAAGTCACTGTGATAGATTCTAATTCATGTAAAGCAGCGCATACGTATAGTAACGCTATACATGTATTACAGGCTCCACGCGCTGACTTTATTACTACCCCTAAAATAATTACATTAAATAACAGTGAAAATGTACTGATAGAAAATACAACTGCAAATGGAAGTACTTATGAGTGGTTTAAAGAAGGAGTTTTTATTTCTTCTGCCAACAATATAACGTATAGTTTTTCCGATACCGGTTGTACCCGCTTTAAACTGATTGCGCGAAATGAAAATAATTGTTCAGACACTATACAAAAAAACGTATGTGTTATAGAAGGTTTTAATTTCTGGATTCCGGATTGTTTTACACCAGATAATGATAATTTGAACGAAACTTTTATTCCGAAAGGAACCGCTTGGGTGGAAAAGAATTATTTATTCGAAGTGTTTAACCGATGGGGCACCCGCATTTTTCATACCAACGATTCCACGCAAGGGTGGACCGGTAAAGCTTCAGAAAATATAAGCGACCCTTCAGATGTTTATTTGTGGCGCGTATCAGTAACCGATAATCTTGACATTGCACATGAAATGAAGGGATTTGTTCTGCTTTTAAAATAGCTTTGGTTTTCGGAATAAATTTATTTCCACAGTTTATTAACCTGCTTTATTTTACCGGACTCATTAATGTGTATATTTTTAATTGATTATATTTACTAATCAATGAAGCCCTTTAGGAAAATCTGCATACTTATCTTCTTTTTTCTTAATATTTTTATTTCTAAAATTTTAGCTCAGTCGGGTGATGGAGTTATAGCAGATGAAATGTTTGCCTCAAAAAATTACGTGCAGGCTCTGGATGAATATTTAAAACTTGAAAAAAAAATAACAACAGATATTGAATTAAAGCACCGGATCGGAACCTGTTATCTAAATATGCATGACGATAAGGGT
>JAOQAF010000257.1 GCA_025963735.1 Bacteroidota bacterium | reverse complement strand
CATAGGCAAAACCGAATATATAATTTTTATATTCCATCATTGTATTTAAAGTTACAGCGTCCCTTAAACGATAATACACTCCAAAATCAAGTGAGCTTGATTGATTGATGCCTGTAATGCGCGACTGATTATTGATTTTATAGCACACCATCGATCCTAAAATTAATTCCGTTGCTGTACCCTGTCTCTGAACCATCAATGAAGGCACTACACTTACGTTAGAACCCTCAAAATATAAATGACAGTACTCATATAAATTATAACGGATCTTCATTTTTTCATTACTTCCACCATAAAATGAATACATAGGCCGGTTCAAATGGGCGGCCGAAAAACCTAATATATTAACCGGCTCACTAATATTTGTAAATGTTTTACCGTTTTTTTTACTTATCCAGGCTAAACCGGCTCCAAAATCAACAGCCGATTTAACCTGTAATATCCTGTTTTCACCGGGTAAAGCCTGATTGTAATTAAAACCATCAAACTGCGACCCCCAGGTTAAGTTTGTTGCTGAAATGGTTTTTTGATTATAACCCACATTTAAACCTGTGGTAAAATAATTATTTGCATTTAACTTAACTGAATAATTAACCGGTAATCCTCCGATAATACTTGTGAGACTTCCATCACCTGCTTTATCATACACGCAATTCAATCCAACGGAAAAGAAACCTGACTTTTTATTCTTCAACCTGAATTGCTTATTTGCAAACGCCGAATACGTTGTATAACCCTTTGTAAAACTATTCCACTGCGATTTGTATTGTATACCTGCTTCAAAGTCGTTTAATACACCAAATGCCGCAGGATTGATAACCTGCGGCGATACAAAATATTGCGTAAGGTGAATGTCCTGGCAATTCATGGTGTTAGCCAGCACAAGCATATATATTATAAAAACTTTTTTCATCATGGTTCTTATTATCTAACCAGGGTTACATTTCCTTTTTTAATTACTTTTTGCCCGTTAACCAAAGTGGCCGAAAACTGATACATAAACACGGCATCATTTTGTATAACACCCGAATACGTTCCATCCCAGCAATGGTCTTTTTCTTCACTCTCAAAAATCTTTTCTCCCCAACGGTTAAATACTTGCAGGTTAAAAGTTTTCACGCAATTCCCAAAAACACACCATGTGTCGTTAAACCCATCGTTGTTTGGACTAAATCCGCTTGGCAGAAAAACATCGCCGCAAATTAGTTCTACATCCACCAATACCGTATTTGTAAGTACACAGCCGTTATTATCAGTAATAGTAACGGTGTAAACCGAGCTAACTTCTGGACTCACCACATTTTCACTGCAGTTAACACAATTAATGCCGGGTCCCGACCAGTTATAGGAGCTGCCACTTAACCCGTTACCAAATAATGTGCTCGATAAACCATATATCATTGTTGGAGGCTGAGCATAAGAATTAATTGCGGCGGGGGTATAAACTGTAACGGCAAAAACTGTTGAAGAATTACAAGGAACTATACCGGAGCTTACCGTGTAATTTGTATTTCCAAATGGATTTACTGAAATGACAGCGGTGGTATCCCCATTATCCCAGGTATACCCCGAGCCACCCATTGCTGTTAAATAAATTTGCTTGCCGGTACAAACCGTTGGCGTTCCGGAGATGGATAATGTAGGCTGAATTAAAACATTTAAAAACTGAATAACGGTTTTTTTGCAACCGTTCACATCTTCGCCTGTAACGGTGTAGGTAGTTGGTAATAACGGACTAACGGTTTGCGACGGTGTATTCACACTATTACTCCATGTATAGGATACAGCGCCATTTGCTAAGAGGTTTGCCGACTGCCCCGCACAAATAACAGAGGGCGCAGTTACACTCACCGGTGGCAGGGGGTTTACCACTACCTGAGATACTGAAGAAGAAGTACATCCGTTTAAATCTTGCCCCGTTACAGAATAAGTAGTTGTTGTAGTTGGATTTGCGCTAACTATTGATCCCGTGGCAGTTCCCAAACCGGTAACGGGCACCCAGGTATATGTATTGGCTCCGCTAACACTTAAATTTACAGGGCTTCCTGCACACATGGTTGCGTCAGCCGTTGATAAAACCGGCAGATTGTTTACCAGCACACTTGTGGTTAACGTTTTAACACAGCCCTGTGCACTCATACCCGTAACAGTATAAATTGTTGTTACTGTAGGATTAGCAATAACAAGCGAGTTACCTCCGCTGCTTAGCGACCCTGAAGGTAACCATGTGTATGTTGCGGCTCCGCTTGCTGTTAAAGGAGCTGTTAAACCAAAACATAAGGTATTACTTGCAAGTGATAGCGAAGGCAACAAATTCACAATGAGGGTGGAAGTTGCTGCCACAGTACATCCATTGGTAGCGGCACCTGTCACTGTGTATACGACACTTGCAGGTGGAGTGGCTGTTACTGTTGAATTTGAACTGCTGTTTAAACTTGAAGAAGGCGACCAGGTATAATTTGAAGCGCCGCTGGCTACTAAAGTCGTACTCTGTCCTTCGCATATAGTATCACTACTTGCTGTGAGTGGTGGTAATGAATTTACTAATACTGTGGCCACAGAACTTGAGGAACATCCAAATGCATTTGATCCGATAACTGTGTAAGTAGTATTTGCAGTTGGATTTGCGATAACAGTTGCTAATGTATTAGTATTAAGAGCGCCGGCTGGAATCCAGCTATACGATAAAGCTCCATTAGCGGTTAGCGTCCCTGAATCACCTGAACAGATGGTGCTGCTTGTTGTACTTAAATTTGGAACTGGATTTACTATAACGGTTGAAAGTGTGGTAGAGATGCATCCCATGGCGTCGGACCCTGTAATAGAGTATGTAATATTTGCTGTTGGATTTGAAATAACTGTTGTTGCTGTAGAACTGTTTAATGCAGTTGGTGGCGACCATGTATAGGAGTTCGCCCCTGTTACACTGAGACTTGTTGAACCTCCCATACAAATTGTAGCATCAGAAGTACTCAAATTTGGCAAAGGATTTACAATTACTGAAGCTGTAGCTGTATTACTGCAGCCGTTTGCATCAGTTCCTGTAACACTGTACACAGTAGTTGAAACCGGACTGGCCGTTACCGTAGGCGAAACGCTGCTGCTTAAAGTTGCTGATGGACTCCAGGTATAGTTTACCGCACCGTTCGCATTTATTGTCGCGCTTTGTCCTGCACACATACTGTTACTAACGGTACTCACCAGTGGTAAAGGGTTAACTACTACGGATGCAATTGATGAAGTTGAACATCCGTAAATATTAACGCCGGTAACGGTATAGTTAATGTTTGCCGTTGGACTTGCAATCACTGAAGCAAGTGTATTACTATTGAGTGAGGTTACCGGAAACCAGGTATAGGAGTTAGCACCGGAGATGGCAATGTTTGTAGAGCCTCCGGCGCAAATAGTATTATTAAGAGCGGTGACTGTTAAGGTAGGTACGGGGTTAACAATTACTTTTGAAGTATCTGTTGTAATACAAGTGTTGCGGTTTACGGTTAAAACATATGTTGTTGTTAAAGGTGAAGCGCCGTTGTTAATGCCGCTAATAAGTGGGTTGGAAGAACTAGCTGAGTTAAGGTTTGTTGCCGGGCTCCAGCTGTAAGTATAACCTGTTATTGAATTATAACCAAGAGAGGCATTCTGGCCATGGCACATTGTTGCATCCATTGCTATGTTTCGTAAAGGAAGATTCAATACCAATTGTGATGAAGTACAGGAACAATGATTCATTGCGGTATCAATCACAGCGATATAATGACAGGCCGCTCCTGAAGGAATATTTAAAGTATAGGAATAAGGATACGTACCGTTAGCTGGTATAGCAACGTTAATAGTATGCTGAGTAATTAAAACATCTCCCACATTATAAATTCCATTAGAATTAACGTCGTTATAATAACTTATAATGGTGTTATTACTGGCGTTTAATGCCTGACCTGTATTATTAATAGTGAAATTTATAAAAGCGGTTTCCCCCGACGGTGGATTTGGGATTGAATAGCCACCCGCATTAATTAATGTGAGATAACTTTTATAAGTAAAAATAGGAAGTGTATCGCCCCCGGTTATAACCTGCACTCCGCA
>JAOQAF010000091.1 GCA_025963735.1 Bacteroidota bacterium | reverse complement strand
AAACCCACGTTTATACCCCGCGTATCAAGTCCGGTAGAACAGAGTGAAGCATAGGGTTTTGATTTTAAAAGACTTTTAGAAACCAAATCGGTAAGAACCGTATTGTTCTCAATTTCACAAAAGCCTATTATATCAGGAAGCGCGATCCCGGTAACAGATGAATCAATAACCTGAGCGATGCGTTTAATTTTATTCTCATATTTTTTTTCGTTCCATTCTTTCTCCGAACCAGGTAAAAATTCTTCGTCCTGTGTTCGCGGATCATCGGTATAATCAAAAAAATTTTCAACGTTATAAAACATAACGGTAATATTTTTTTGTCCTGAAACATCCATAGATATGAAAATAATTAGTGAAAGAATTAAGGATTTAAACATGTTAAAATTTAAAGGAAAGCTGGCCTATGTATTGTGTAGGCGGCCGCATATCGCCCGGCCTGTTCTGATATTCAACATTTGTTAGGTTGTTTACAATAAAAGAGAATTTGCAATAGCGCAGGAAGTTGAATGAGATCCTGGCATCGTGCACCCAAAAACTTTTCTGAAATGCGCCAAAATTTTGTCTCAATCCCGGTAAAATATAAGTGGCATCTATATCGTCCCAATTAACACCGTTTGCAATATCATTGTATTCATGCAGCACACTTTGAACAAAGCGCCTGTCAATGTTTTCAACCTTACTTTGAAAGCGCGCGCTGTATCCGATAGAAATAAATTTATAATCAAACTGAATGTCGTTTTTAAAAAGATGTTTACTGCGGTATTTTAAAGTTTTAATGTTGGGAAGGCCAAGCGTATCTTTTAACGAATTGAAATTGGGATTAACTGGGTTTATATAGGTATAGCCCGCTAGTACTGTGATGTTTACCGGGCCAATTTTCCCGCTTCCGGTAAGCGATATCTCAGAGCCGCTGATTTGTGCGTTGCCAATATTCTGAGATTTAAATCCTGCGAACTGCTGATCAACGTAAAACAATCCGGTTTTGCCACCGGGCCGATATACATCAAAAACAAATTCAATCATGTTGGTATACTCGGTATAAAAACCCGCCACATCCAGTAAGCCTTTAAAGTTGCCAATCTTAAATCCCTGCTTTACGCCAAGCTCAGCGCTCCACGCACGTTCGGGTTGAAGCGAAGGGTTCGGATAAATTTTGAGCGCACTTACCGCTGTACTCACAAATTTTTCGGCCACACTCGGAAATCTGTATCCCTGACCGAAAGAGGCACGTACAAAGGTATATTCGAAAGCCTGGTAATTAATTCCTAAACGCGCTACGGGCTGAAAAGGTAATTTCCCTTTCTGATTTTTGGGCAATACATATCCGTTTGTTTTAGCAGTGTCTACCTGATAAAACTCTCCTCTGATACCAAGCGACACCGTTAATTTATTAAAGAATTTTTTATCGGCTTGTATGTATCCTGCCTTGTTACTTCCGTTATGCTTGCCGTAAAGAGAGTCGCCAAGAATCTGTTGTTCCATGTACACGGCACCGGCTGTTAGGTTTAACCCATTATAAAAACGTTTCTGGTATTGAAATTCTGAGTAATAAAGTTCGGCATTGCTTCCCTGATTTTTATTATTTCGGTTTTCGGTTTTAAAATATCTGTTTCTTAAACTGAATTTATTGGTGCCGTGGAAATAGGTAACGTATGGATCAATATTAAAACGGTTGTTATTGTATTGTTGAATGGTCCTGCCCTGCGGAATGTAAGCCGAATCATAGGACTGCCACAGAAAGAACAAACCGCCCTGCGTGTTCATCATGTTGGTATTAGCGCCAAGCGATAATCCGGGAATCTTTTTGAAATTATATCTGAGATTTACATTTAAACGTTTTCTTTTTTCTGTTTCAAGCATTCTGAATCCATCATCATCAAAAACATGACCGCCCAGAACAAAATCCAGCTGACCTAATTTTTGAGCGTGTGAAAAATTTACACCTTTCTGAAACTGGCTTGTACCCTTCCACCATTTATAAGTATGACGGGGAGCGTCGTAACTTCCAAAAAAGGTGCTGAGTTTTGTTTGCGGTTTATCTTTGGCGTAAGCGGTCCTCATATTAATAACTCCGTTAAGGGCGCTTGAACCAAATAAAGCAGAGGATGCTCCTTTTATAACCTCAACCTGTTCAAGGTTTTCAAGGGGGAGATAATTCCATTTGATATCGCCTGCGTCGGCGCTGATCATTGGCATTTCATCTACAAGCATAAGAACACGGCTTCCGGCCCCGTAACTAAATCCGCTTCCGCCACGTATACTTGCCTGCCCATCTGCCACAGTTACTCCCGGCACCTGGTTCATAATATATTCGAGAGAAGTGGTGTTTTTATTTTCAATCAGGGAGCTTTTAATTACATCCATGCTTACTGTAACATCGCTTAATTTCTGTTCGTATTTACCCGCGCTTATAACAACTTCGTCAAGCGCTGTATTTCCATCATTTAATTTTATATTGAGAGTTAAAGATTCACCCCGCTTAACAGTTATAGTGCTGGTAAATGTTTTATAACCTACACTGGTGCAACTTAAAGTATAGGTGCCTTCGTTAACAGGCAAACTATAATGCCCGTTTATGTCTGAAGAAACGCCCACTAAAGAATTAATCTGTACTATGGCCCCAATTAAAGTATCTGTTCCCCCGGGGCCGGTAACATAACCATTTATCACACCGCCTGTATTTTGGGCTTGCATAATGCTACAAAATAAAGCAAGAACCAATATGAGTTTAAGTGTAGATTTGTTCATGATATCCGGTTCACAATATAATAAATGCAATTTTTATTCGGAAAAAAATAATCAGTGAATTTAAACGAGTTACCATACCAGCTAGGCTTAACCCTCATTGAAGGGGTTGGGGATATTAACGCCAAAAACCTGCTGGCATATTGCGGCAGCGCCGAGGAAGTTTTCCGTCAAAAAAAAGCCCACCTTCTTAAAGTGCCAGGTATAGGTTCGTTTCTTGCCAATTCAATCGTTAACAGTAAAAATGTAATTAAACGGGCTGAAGAAGAAATAAAATTTATTCAGAAATTTAAGATTACGCCCTTGTTTTTCAGCGACGAAAAATATCCGGTGCGTTTAAAATACTGCAGCGATAGCCCAATAATGCTTTACTATAAAGGAAGTGCTGATTTAAATAAAGAAAAAATTATAGGTGTGGTTGGTACACGTAAGCCAAGTGAATATGGTAAAGAAAAAACCCGGGAATTGATTCAGGATCTTAAATCAACCAACGCGATCATTATCAGTGGGCTTGCATACGGTGTAGATGTATGGGCGCACAAAACGGCACTTGATGAAGGTCTTGAAACAGTTGGCGTTCTCGCTCATGGCCTTGACAGGATTTACCCTCAGCTTCACGATAAAATTGCGAAA
>JAOQAF010000209.1 GCA_025963735.1 Bacteroidota bacterium | reverse complement strand
TTACCAAAATCCTGGGTACATAGTAAATTAGATTATATAAATCTCAAGGACATTCATGACAAATACGGTACCGTTAAATTAAAAACCTATCCGCATCTGAGTTTTTCAAAAAAAATGTACTATAATTTAGTTGTGAAATTTGAATATGTTCAATTATTAAATTTAATTGATTACAATAAGGTTGCGGTTAAAGAAAAACTTACAAAAGAACTTGGTTGGCGCGATTATGGCGGGAAACATTATGAATCCATCTTTACACGGTTTTACCAGGGCTATATTTTACCGGTTAAATTTAACATCGATAAAAGACAATTCCATTATTCATGTCTTATTCAAAGTGGACAGATTACAAGGGATGAAGCCTTAAGGGCAATGGAAGAACCTATTTATGATCCTGTTTTATTAAAAACAGACAAAGAATTTGTTATAAAAAAACTTGGCTTCACTGAAGCATCTTTTGATCAGTATATGAAATCGCCAATAAGAAAACATTCTGAATTTAAAACGGAAGACGCACTTTGGCAAAAATATTTTAAGCTCATTAAAGTGTTTAAGCCGTTAAAACAACTTTTTGCATCTAAATGAATAAAAAGGTATTGATTATCGCTTACTCCTTTCCGCCGTATCCGGGCATCGGAGGTAGAAGATGGGCAAAGTTTTCAAAATATCTTAAAAAATTAAATACGGATGTACATGTAATAGCAAGTGAAAATCCGTTTAATGAAGAATCTCACTGGACAAGGGATACAAAAGGTATTTCTGTTACCCGCCTGCCTTTAAAATATCCTTCTTCACTCATCACCTTTCCGCGTTCAATTTCAGGAAGAATTAATTATAAACTTTCCAAATATTTTGTTCAATCATTCACAAAAGGAAATTATTATGACAAAACTCTTTTTTGGAAAAAGCAATTATTAAAAGCAGCCAAAGAAATAGTTGAAAAAAATGACATTAAAAACATTATTGTTACCGGAGCTCCCTATCATTTGATGCATCATTGTTTAGCGCTGAAAGAATGGAAACCTGACCTAAATTTAATTGTGGACTTTAGAGACTTTTGGGCCGACGATACTAAAACCGGTACATTATTTGGTCTTTCAGAAAAACGAATACAAGAAGAGATTCTACTTGAAAAAGAAGTATTGCAAAGGGCCGACAGGGTTTTAACTGTCTCTGAATTTATGACGGATACCCTTCAAAAAAAGTGCTCCATTAATAAATTCCATACTCTTATAAACGGCTTTGATGAAGATGATTTTAATTCATGCCCACAACTTGATAAGGCGCCGGGCGAAACTATCTTATTTGTTTTTACCGGGACTCTTTATCAAAATATCCAGCCGGTTTTTGGACCTTTCTGCTCAGCACTACAAAAAATTAAAACAGATCATCCTTCCGTTTATAAAAAACTTAGATTTGAATTTTATGGCTCTTCTTCGCCAGTGAATATTGAACTTGCTAAAGGTCATAACATTATCAAATTCTATGCCGGACTGCCTATTAATCAAATTGTAGAAAAAATTACGGAGGCAGATTACTGCATGCTTTTTCTAAGTGATACCTACGCATTTTCATTAAGCACGAAGTTCTGCGAATACATTGGTTTAAGAAAGCCCATTATATTATTTACAAAAGAAGGAGAGTCGTCACGTTTTGTAGAAACTAATGATTTGGGAATATGGATGAACCCCGAAACTATCTGTGAACAACTTATTGATCTGGTTAGCAACTCTAAAAATATTTTATTTAATGACCAAAAAGAAAAAATAAGAATGCAATTTTCAATCCCTGTAATTACCAAAGAATTACATGATTCAATATTAATTTAAACCGGAAAAAATAATATACCATTTGAAAAAAAAATTATTCATACTTATAGGAACCCGTCCCAATTTTATCAAGGTAACACAATTTAAAAAGTGCGCAGAAAGATTTCCTGATTTACAGATAACCATTATTCATACCGGGCAACATTACGATGAGAAAATGGCGGATGTATTTTTTAAACAGTTCAATTTAACTCCTGATCATTACCTGAATATTAGTCCTGCTTCAGCCAATAAACAAATAGCGGAGATCCTGATTAAAATGGAAGAGCTGATTGATAAAATTGGCAAGCCCCATATTCTTTTGGTTCCAGGTGATGTAAACTCCTCACTGGCCGGAGCATTGTTTGCCAATAAATTGGGAATTAACCTTGGCCACATTGAAGCGGGCCTCCGGAGCTTTGATAAAACCATGCCGGAGGAACTCAACAGGATAATTACTGATGAGCTCAGTGATATTTATTTTGTGACTGAACCAAGCGGAGTTAAACATCTGAGTAATGAACAACGCGATAAAAATAAAATTCATTATGTTGGCAATACTATGATTGATACCATGGTGGCTTATGAAAACGAAATTGATGATTCACCTGTATTAAAAAATTTAAATATTTCAGCAGATCCGTTTGTTTTAATGACAATGCACAGGCCGGCAACAGTGGACAACAAGAACGAGCTCAGTAAATTAATTGAACTAATAGAGCATGTTACTCATAAATATAAAATAATATTTCCCATTCATCCCCGCACAATTAAAAATGCTAGAGAATTTGGTTTATACAATCGTATCACTGAAAATAAAAACCTTATTTGTACTGAGCCGCTTGATTATTTTTCATTTCAAAAACTTATTAAACACTGTGTTTTTATTCTAACCGACAGCGGTGGTATCCAGGAAGAATCCACTTTCAGACAAAAACCATGTTTAACCCTAAGGCCTAATACCGAACGTCCGGTTACCGTGGATGAAGGAACAAATACCCTTTTAACTTTTGATTTGAATGAAGTTAAAGCTTATATACAACTGATAGAGAACGGCGACTATAAAAAAGGAAGAATTCCTGAGAAATGGGATGGAAAGGCCACAGAAAGAATCCTTAAAATATTAAACGAAAAGTGATTTTTTATCTGACCTATAATGACTCTCCTTCCGGAATTTACTCAAGTCAGGTGATTGATGTTGTTAAATTTATTTCGAAGGAATTAAAGAAAGATATAAAGCTGATCGCATTTATTTCTTTAAGGAGTTTTTTAAGAGACCGGAAGAAGATCATTAATGAACTGCCTGGCTCTATTGTTTTACCAATGGTTCCGGGTGTGCACCGTTGGGGTTACAATATTACTTCATTGGGCCTTTTATGCCTTATCAAAAGGCCCTCATTAATCATCGGTAGAAGTGTGTTGGCTACAAACCTTGCCATGAGAACCAGCGTTAAAAAAATAGTATACGACGGACGAGGCGCGATTACAGCAGAATGGAACGAATATAAAGTAGTTACTCATCCGGCACTTTTAAAAGAAATTGTCTCTCTTGAAAATAAGGCTGTTAACAATTCGTATTTTCGGATTGCAGTATCGCATCAATTAGTTAATTACTGGAAAAAAGAATTTGATTACAAGCAGAATGCACATTCTATTATACCATGCACACTCAATCAAACGTTTGAAAATTTAGCTATAACAGAAAACAATGTATTTGCCATACGAAAAAATTTAGGTTTATCTGACAACGATGTTGTATTTGCCTATTCAGGATCGATTGCAGGATGGCAATCGTTCGAGCTCTTATATAATTTTATTAAACCAACATTAGACACAAAAAAGAATAAACTAATTTTTTTTTCAGAAGAGAATGCCAATATTGAAAAATTGATGCGGGAATTTCCGCAACAGGTATTTTGTAAAAAATTAAAACCCGCGGAAGTGCCACATTACTTAATAGCGGCCGATTATGGCTTATTAATAAGAGAAGAAAGTATTACCAATCTGGTTGCTTCTCCTGTTAAATTCGCGGAATATTTATCCTGTGGGCTAAAAGTCATTATTTCAGATCATTTGGGTGATTACTCGGAATTTGTAAAAGAAAATTCCTGCGGGTTTTTATTTAACCATGCTGAAAAAATTAACGGAATCACGATCGATGAAAAACTAAAAGTCAGAAGTATCGCTCTCAATCACTTTTCAAAATTAAATTTTAAAGATGCCTACATGAAGATCTTGAATTAATGGTAGGTAAGCAAAGAAATTTTGGATTGGATATTGCCCGGGCCATTTCGATTTTATT
>JAOQAF010000205.1 GCA_025963735.1 Bacteroidota bacterium | reverse complement strand
ACTTTATCAACTTTTTGCTGATCTTTAATTTTATCATTTAATTTGGTAAGACCTTCAAGAATAAATTTTATCTGATTGTATCCACCTTCAAATTTATCTTTAGATTCTGTCCATTCCTGTTTTACTTCCTGATATAATTTAAACTCAGCCTTTTCTTCTTTTGTTTTAAGATCTGCTTCCGTTTTTCCGTCGTACTTTGGTTTTAGCTTTCTTAATAAGCGTGTGGATTCAAGGTTCTCGCATTCCACGTTTCTACCATCTTTATTACCTAAAAAATTCCATCCGTGAATATCGTCCACGTATCCGTTTTTATCGTCATCTATTCCGTTCCCTGGAATCTCACCGGGGTTGGTCCACATCACGTCTTTTAAATCTTCATGATTAAAATCAACGCCGCTGTCTAAAACGCCAACAATAACCGGTACTGATTTTTTATCCTTCAATAGTTCTTTATAAGTTTTTTCAGTACTTACACCATTTACCTTATCCTGGGCAGGATCAAGGTTGAACCAGTTATCCGGACGTTTTTCGGTAGTTTGTGCGTTAAAAAAAGAAGCACAAAGTACGGCCGCTAAAACAATGATTTTTTTCATAGTAATATTTTATGTTAGATAAAGTAAACAAATTAATTCGCAGCCTGCAATAATTTTTACAAGCATTAACAGCCCTTAAGCTTAAAATACCGCTATAAGGGGGATTACACCCTAACTCATTTTTGCAACGGCTTCAATAATATCGTGTTTGGTAATAATATGCATATTGCCTCCCAGATCGCGAAGCAAAACCGCATTGTTATCTTTATTAATAAGCTTGCTTACTTCTTCAATCGGTGCCTGCTCTCCAACAACCGGAAAAGGTTTTTGCATTAATGATTTAACGGGTTGATGTTTAATGTCGTTGTTATCAAGTAACTTATTAAAGATATAATTATCGTTTAACGAACCTACATATTCTTTGTTTTCGGTTACCGGGATCTGCGAAATATTATATTTGCTTAAAATATTCAAAGCTTCTCCAATAGTAGCATTCACGTCCAATGTCATCAATTTTTGATTCTTGTGATTAGCAATTAAATCAATGGCTTTTGGTTTTGTAACTTCAAGAAAATTACGGTCACGCATCCAGTCATCGTTAAACATTTTACCCATGTAGCGTGTGCCATGATCATGGAAAATTACAACCACCACATCTCCTTTTTTAAACTGGTCTTTCATTTGCATGAGACCTGCCATAGCTGAACCTGCGCTGTTGCCAACAAAAATACCTTCTTCTTTCGGGATCCTGCGCGTCATGATGGCTGCATCCTTATCCGTTACTTTTTCGAAATGATCGATGAGGCTGAAATCAACATTTGCAGGAAGAAAATCTTCTCCAATTCCTTCTGTGATATAAGGGTAGATTTCATTTTTATCAAAAATGCCGGTCTCTTTATATTTTTTAAACACCGAACCGTAGGTATCAATGCCTAAAATTTTAATGTTTGGATTTTTCTCTTTTAAAAATTTTCCGGTACCGCAAATAGTTCCGCCGGTGCCCACACCAACAACAAGATGTGTAATTTTACCATCCGTCTGATCCCAGATCTCCGGGCCTGTTTGCTCGTAGTGGGCCTGGGTATTACTTAAATTATCGTATTGATTAGGTTTCCATGCATTAGGAATTTCATTTACCAAGCGCGAAGAAACTGAATAATACGAACGGGGGTCTTCCGGCTCTACATCAGTTGGGCAAACAATTACTTCGGCTCCAAAAGCTCTGAGTGCGTCCACCTTTTCTTTACTCTGTTTATCGGTTGTAGTGAAAATGCATTTGTATCCTTTAATAACCGCGCCAATAGCAAGACCCATCCCTGTATTTCCGCTGGTACCTTCAATAATGGTTCCGCCCGGTTTCAGACGTCCGTCTTTTTCAGCATCTTCAATCATTTTAATAGCCATACGGTCTTTAATGGAATTGCCGGGATTAAATGTTTCAACCTTTGCATACACCTCGCAGGGCAGGCTTTTTGTAATCTTATTAAGTTTAACAAGTGGGGTATTTCCTATGGTATCAAGGATAGTGTTACAGATTTTCATTTTTATTTTTCCTTAGTTAGTTGCGGTTAGTGATTTTCATGGATCCAATTAAAGCCTGTTTTATACAGCCTGAAGTTGGTGCGGTTTAATTTTTTACAAAGAATTTCGAGCGTGTCTTTGTTTGATACCCCTGCAAATTTATAAATTGAATCATTTAATTGAGAATAATTGAAATTATATAAATGAAGAGAGTCATGCATAAATTTTATCTGCATGTTTTTAAGTAAGGTATCAATCATTACTTCGGCTCCATATCTTTTATCGTTGAATTTTTGAATTGTTATGAAACCCGGATCGTTAAAGGTAATTGTTTTCCAGGCACTGGAATCGGTGTAAAGTGGCAGAGTATCGTTGTTTAATATAAACTGATTGGTTTTATAGATGCCGTATAATGGTGGTTTTGGAGCTGCTTCGCCATATTCGGCATTCATGGAATATGCCTCGTAAAAACTCATGGCTACGCATGCAATAAGCATAAAGCCTTTTGCAAGATATCTCACAATAACCATTTTTTTATTTGAAAATACCGCCATGTACTCCACTTTATCAACTGATTTTTGAAGTATAAAGAGGTTAAGCAGATTCCTCATATAAGGCGACATAACAACCAAACTTAAAAGAACTAAAAATGTAGAGTATATTTTTACGGGAATATCATAACTGAAATTCATCATCATTACATTTATCATAACAGCCATAGAACACAGTGCCCCTAATAACGCGGTTCTTCTGAATAAGAGGAGTAATCCCGAAACTACTTCGGCCCAGCCACTGAAACCGCTGTATAAGTCAGAATATCCTATAAAATTCCAGGCAAGGCTGAAAGGACTTTGATCTCCCACGGGTTGTAATAACTGGCCCAAGGGTAAATGTGACATCTGAAGATGAAAAACTTTTTGCCATCCATACGCAATCAAAGTTGATCCTAAATAATATCTGCATATGATAATAAAATAATGAAAGGGTTTGTCATAGCCCGCTCTTTTTTTATCGGCAAGCGTCCATAGGAGAGTTCCTGCTGTTGCCAGTACGAAAAATATAAAGAGTTGAATATAATTAACAGTAGCATCGCCGCTTCCCCCGGGCGCAAAACTAATTTCATGTTTTATACCAAAAAGACTGTTGCCCAGAAATGGAACCATGGTATTAATCAGTGAAAGGTACCATTCATTAAATGGCGCAAAGAAAAAGAAAGTATCAAGCGGGAATGGAAAAATATAAAGAAGAATAAAAAGGAAAAAGAAGCGGAAATTTATTTTCTGAAAATAAGTCCATTTTATATGTGGGTAAAACAATCGCATATTAATTTGTTAATTCGCCTCTTAAGTTTGTTTGAAGGGATTTTTTTATTTGTGCAATGGATAATTTTTGCGACAGAAGAAACATGAGTTTTGTTACTGCAGCTTCAAAAGTAAGATCAGCGCCCGATACAACGCCTATTTTTTTCAGATGACTGCTGGTTTCATACATTCCCTGTATTACACTGCCTTCGCGGCACTGAGTAATGTTAAGTATGATGATGTTGTTGTCGATGGCTTTTTTAAGTTCTTTGGTAAACCATTCCTGCGTGGTACAGTTACCGGCGCCAAAGGTTTCAAGAATTATCGCTTTGGTGCCTTTTGTATTTAAGATAGATGTTATAAGTTTTTGACTGATTCCGGGGAACAATTTTAAAACAATAATGTCATTATCGAGTTCAAGATGCACCTTTAAAGGCTTTTTTGAAGGTTTGAGTAAAGCGCTGTGGTTGTATTGAATGTTTACACCGGCTTCTGCCAAGGGTTGGTAGTTGGGAGAACGGAAGGCGTCAAAATGCGAACTGTTATATTTAAAGGTACGGTTACCGCGGTATAATTTATATTCAAAATAAATACACACTTCAGCTACAACGGGCTTGTCTTTTATTTTTGAACCGTCTATATCAATGGCAGTGATAAGGTTTTCCTTTCCGTCGGTTCTAATGATGCCTATTGGAAGCTGTGATCCAGTGAGCACAACAGGTTTGCTTAAATTTTCGAGCATAAAACTCAATGCGCTTGCGGTAAAACTCATGGTGTCAGACCCGTGTAAAATAACAAATCCGTCAAATTTTGAATAATTTTCTTTAATGGTTTTTGCGAGTTCGATCCAAACAACAGGATGCATGTTGGATGAATCAATGGGTTTTTTAAAAGCAATAGAAGAAAGGCCGATAGCAAACTTGTTCAGTTCGGGTATCTGCTGTGTTAAACTTTTAAAGTCAAAAGGGCGAAGTTCGTTGGTATGTGCGTCCTGCATCATGCCAATTGTTCCACCGGTATAAATTAATAAAACTGAAGATTTTTTATTTTTCATAAAAGTAAAAAACTGTCATTCCGGCTTAAAAATATTTCCCGCGGAATGACAGTTTTATGTTATCTAAAATGGAAGATCGTCATTATCATCCGCATTTCCTGTAAATACAGGCGTGGAAGAACCTCCAACGGCATTATTACTGTTAGTGTTTGTATTTGAACTTTGATTAGTTCCGGCGTTATTACTTCCGGTTATGCGTTCAATACGCCATGCTTCAAGTGTATTAAAATATTTAATTCCCTGCGGACCGTTCCATTCGCGGCCGCGTAAGTTAAACTGAACGCGTATTTCTTCGCCGGGATTAAATTGGTCGAGTATATTACACTTGTCTTGCGTTACCTGAAAACTAACGTGCTGCGGATACGGCGTGTTAGCTTCAGTTGTTAAAACGAATTCACGTTTTTGAAAACGATCACTCACCTTTTGAGTGTCGAACTTTGTTTTAAGGGTACCTGTTACTTCCATGATATATTTATTTTATTGATTACTTATTTAATCGTTCTTTTTGCAGCGATACCGGTTTAAAGCAAAACCATCCAGGCTTCTTTTACTTTGTTGGCCTGCAGCAACGTTTGAACGTATGTATGTTTTTCTTCTAACGAAGAAAATTCTTTTTTATTTTTTTTAAAATCATTTATTTCCTCTTCTGTCGGCAAATGCTCTACACTTCCCAATAAGCCCAGATTGTTGCCGGTAAGTATTTTACTGTTTCTCACTTCCGGAGGCATGTTGTCAAGTCCTATCCCTATACTTGTAATTGGCTTTTGAACCTCAAAGAGCGCATCTCCGTTTGCACGGCAGTACCAGTTATCGCCCATCCTTGAAACCAAATCAATTTTATGCGCATCAATGTGACGCGCTTCATTTAAAACAGACTCGTTAATATGAATTCTGATTATTTCGCAAATCACCAGGTTGCCCGCTCCGCCTTGCTTTCCAAGTTCTTTTATTTCAGTTACTCTGCATTCCATTTGTACCGGACTTTCTTTTACCCTGAACGGTTTTATTAAATCAGAAGCTAATGGTGTAAACCCCGCTTTTACAAATTCGTTGGTCCCTTTGGGAAATGGACTGCTTGCAAGACTTGTTTGTTGCACCATACTATAATTAACTACGTTAATAACGCATTCCGGAACCTCCCGGATATTAAGTAAGGTGTCTTTTGGCGCGCCTGTTCTGCCGCTATATGCCGGTGAAAATACGGCTATTGGCGGATTGCTTGAAAACAGATTAAAAAAACTGAAAGGCGCCAGATTGGGATCCCCATCCTTGCTTACAGTACTGGCAAAACATATTGGCCTTGGCGCAATGGCATTTTGCAGATATTTCTGTAAAATTGGAATGGTTAACTCTTTGGGATCAAGCGAAAGCATAGCCTATAAAAATACAAAAAAGCAAAGATTTTTTTATGTTTTGTTAATAAGTGGATTAAACTGTGGATTTCGCTTTGGTTAACGGTTGAGGCTCATGCCATAGTTAACTGAAAATCTATTTGTGATTTGTTTTGTACTTTTGGGCCAATGCGAAAATTACCTCTGCGGTTACAATTGGCCTATGCCTGCGGTATGATGGGGTGGAGCATAATGATCAATTTAATAAGCGTTATTCTTGTGTATTTATACCTGCCGCCTGCGTCAAGCGGTTTGCCCAACCTCATTACTCAAAGCGCCATTTTCGGAATATTTAATGTAATTGCACTGATAACCGCGGGCGGACGGTTTGTGGACGCCATTTACGATCCTTTATTGGCTCAATTCAGCGATACCAGCAAGAATCCTAAAGGGCGCCGGATCCCGTTAATGAAAATGGCTATTATTCCTTCTTTGTGTTTTTGTTTTTTAGTTTTTTATCCACTTACAAATTCAGAAAGTACATTAAACATTTACTGGCTCATTTTTACTTTGGTTGGTTTTTATGTTTCTTCTACAACTTTTATTATTCCGTATAATGCCTTATTGCCTGAATTAGCTAACAACTCAAAAGAAAAGGTTCGTTTGTCAACATGGCAATCGGCAGGTTATGTTTTTGGAATAGCGGTGGCATCCAATGTTTTTAACTTAACAGAATGGATTGAAAAAGCAGGCGGTATA
>JAOQAF010000030.1 GCA_025963735.1 Bacteroidota bacterium | reverse complement strand
CGCAAAAGGACTTTTAAAGACTGCCATACGCGATAATGATCCGGTTATTTTTATGGAAAGTGAACAAATGTATGGCGATAAAGGTGAAGTTCCGGAAGAAGAATATCTGATCCCAATTGGGGTTGCCGATATTAAAAGAAAAGGTTCTGATGTAACTATTGTTTCTTTTGGTAAAATTTTAAAAGTGGCAATGGCGGCTGCTAAAGAACTTGAGGAAGAAGGTATAAATGCAGAAGTTATTGATCTGCGTTCAGTTCGCCCTATTGATTACGATACGGTTATTGAATCGGTTAAAAAAACAAATCGTTTGGTTATTGTTGAAGAAGCGTGGCCACTTGCCAGCATCAGCAGAGAAATCACTTATAAAATACAGAAAGAAGCATTTGATTATTTAGATGCTCCCGTTGTAGCTATCACTACGGCCGATACACCTTTACCTTATGCTCCAACCCTTATTGAGGCAAGCTTACCAAATGTAGCACGCACTGTAAAAGCTATTAAAGAGGTAATGTATATTAAAAAATAGAATTGCACATTGCTTTAATAACAGACGGAATCTGGCCCTACGTTTTAGGGGGAATGCAAAAACATTCTTATTATTTGTGTAAATACCTGGCTCAAAATAAAGTGAAAGTAGATCTCGTTCACTTTAACAGCAGCAGCTACGATATTTCTCAACTTGAATTTTTTTCGGAAGAAGAAAAAAAATACATTCATTCGATTGTGGTGGATTTTCCAAAGCCGGGAATTTTACCCGGACATTATTTACGCAACTCTTACCTGCATTCCAAACTAATTTTCAAAGCGATTGAAAAAAAATTGTCTTCTTACGATTTCATTTACACCAAAGGCTTTACGGGTTGGTATCTTATAGAACAAAAAAAAGCCGATAAAATTAATTGCGCCAAAACAGGTGTTAAATTTCATGGTTATGAAATGTTTCAGCGTGCCCCTGATTTTAAAATAAAACTTCAGCATATATTTTTATTACGCCGGCCCGTTAAAAAAATTTCAAAGGATGCTGATATTGTGTTTTCGTATGGCGGTAAAATAACCGACATCATTCTTTCTTTAGGAATTGATGCGAAAAAAATAATCGAAATTCCTTCAGGGGTTGAGTCTTCCATTGTTACAACTAACATCTCCCCTACTTCTTCCCCAGTTAAGTTTCTTTTCCTGGGGCGATATGAACGTCGCAAAGGAATAGAAGAATTAAACAGTGCTCTTAAAAATATTAAAAATAAAAATTTTGAATTTCACTTTATAGGTCCTATTCCTGCAAATAAAAAAATTGAAGCGGCCAATTTATTTTATCATGGCGAAATCCGGGAAAAACAGCTGCTGAATAATCTGATAAAAAAATGCGATGTACTGGTTTGTCCAAGCTGGAGCGAAGGAATGCCAAATGTGATTCTGGAAGCGATGGCCAACGGACTGGCCGTTATAGCAACTAATGTGGGTGCCAATAATGTTCTTGTAAACGAACAAACAGGATGGCTCATTGAGGAGTGCACTCCGTTCCTTATTGAAGAGGCAATCTCAAAAGTTCTTTTAGAAAAACCATCCACTATTGACAATAAAAAACAACAGGCACTTGGTCTCATCAAACAAAAATTTGTGTGGGAAAAACTGATTTTTACTTTTCTGAATAAAATAAATTCTTTGTAATTTCATTTAAATGAGACAGATAAGCTGGATATGTTGTTGCGTTATTCTTATAATAAGCTGTACAAAAAAAGTGGGAGCAGATCTCGAAGGCTCCTATTCTGATAAGGCTTTGTTCGACAGTGCCCACAATCAAAATTACAGGTACTATAAAAATGATTCAATCACCATATTACCGGGTACGCATGGTCCACACGGAACATTTAAACTCCGCTTTAATTCGATTGCTTATCGTGCATTAACCGATACCGGCAAATTACCACTTCAAGGCAAATTTCCGGAAGGTTCTTTTTTAGTGAAGGATGTATACAAAAACGGAGTGCTGGATATTTACGCCTATATGTATAAACGAAACGGAAACTGGTTGTGGGGAGAAGTTCATACCACTGGAAAATTTGAATATGGCTCCAAAGACGGCGCGGCTGTTTGCTTAGGATGCCACAACCAGCCCGGCAACCGTGACAATGCCGTTAGTTTTAATTTTTATTAGAATTAATCCACCCACTCTGCAATAAATAAATTTGTATCGCGTGAACCGTGATTATTTCGGTTAGAAGAAAAGATCAGTTTTTTGCCATCAGGACTAAACATTGGGAAAGCATTAAAAATACTTTCTGTCGTAATCTGCTCTAAGCCGGTTCCATCTTCATTGATCATGTATAACTGAAAATCATAACCTTTTTTGCTGTGATGATTGCTTGAAAAAATTATCTTTTTACCTGATGGATGAAAGAAAGGAGCCCAGTTAGCTTTACCAAGATGGGTCACCTGCTTTATTTCAGATCCATCAACATTACAAGTATACAACTCCATGGCAGTTGGTGCTACCAGGCCCTTAGATAACAGCTCTTTATATTCTTTCACTTCTTCTTCACTTTGCGGACGGGATGCACGGAACACCAACCGTTTTCCGTCAGGAGAAAAGAAAGCTCCGCCGTCATACCCTACACCGTTAGTAATTTGCTTTTGATTTGTACCGTCTATGTTCATGGTCCATAATTCAAGGTCACCGCTTCTGATACTTGTAAAAACAATTTTATCTCCTTTTGGTGAAACAGTAGCCTCCGCATCATATCCTTCAGAATTGGTAAGTTGTTTGATTATTTTTCCTTTGTGGTTGGCTACAAAAATATCAAAGCTCTTGTACACGGCCCACAGGTATTTACCTTTAATTTCAACCACGGGAGGACAACTGTCGCCGGCCAGGTGGGTACTGCCATAAAGAATATCTTTTCCGTTTGGCATCACATAACTACACGTGGTGCGCCCTTTGCCGGTACTTATCAATGCTGGTTTGTAAGTGGTGTCCTTTAATGCATCTTTAATTTCCAGTTTGAAAATCTGGTCGCATTGAAGTCCCCATGCTTTGTTATTACTTTGAAAGGAAACAAATTTTCCGTTCGGGCTAAAATATGCTTCGGCATTATCGCCACCGAACGTGAGTTGTTTTAAATTTTTCAAGTGTTTTTCCTGAGAGAGAACAGGAAGAATTAAAATTATTAAGAACAGAGGAGGAAAAAAACGCATAATAGTAAAGGTAGAACAAATACTATTGTACAAACCACATAAGCCTAATTTATTTATGGGAATGTTACCCTTAAATTATAACCAATCCGGGCCTGTTTTTTTAGTGTCCGATATAGCCGGAATTTTATCGGCTGGGGGGATTAAATACTATTTCCATTTTTTGTTAAATTAATAAGAACGGAAGAATCAGAATAGTTATATTTGCAAACTATTTAAAGAATAAACTAATAATGCCGGAGAAAAACGATATACCGATTGGGACCAGGACGCTCATCCTATCCAAATTATATTATGGCATTCTATCTAAAAACCTTGAAAACCTCGATACCGAACGTTACTTCGCCATTCTTTATTACATTCAAAATAACAATGGAGAATGCTGTCAGCAGAATATTTGCAATAGTCTTTACATTGACAAAACAGCCATGGTAAAAATTCTTGATACGCTTGCGAAAGATGGATTTATTGAACGACATACAAATCCAAAAGACCGAAGGCAGCATTTTATCTCTCTTTCTAAAAAAGGGGAAAAACAAACAAAGGAAATCAGCAAGAGTTTCGCAGCCATCGACGCTCAATTGTTCAGCAACATTTCAGAAAAAGACAAGCTTAACTTTAATCTAACACTGGCCAAACTTATAAGTAATCTAAAAGAGATTCCAAAAAATAATCTTTTTTTCAATTATAAAAAATCAAAATAACAAAATGAAAAAAATACCGGGCTGGATAATAACTATAGTGGTAATTGCATTTCTCATTGCCGCCAAATTTATTTTTTTTCCAAAAAAAGAACAACCTAAAGGCCCGGCTGGAGCTAAAGGTGGCAAAGCTTCGGGCCCTATTGTAGTGAATTATTTTGTGGCGGAAAAAAAGACTGTAAATAACAATGTATATACAACCGGCAAAATAGGTGCGCTTAACGAAATAGAAATTAAACCAGAAGTAGCCGGCAAAGTAGTTGCGATTTATTTTAAAGAAGGTGAAACGGTAAATAAAGGCGCGCCCATTATTAAAATAAATGATGCTGATCTGCAGGCACAACTTCAAAAAAATAAAATTCAGCTTAAACTTGCCGAAGAAAAACTTGCGCGGTTAAAAAAATTACTTGCCATTAACGGAATAAGTCAGGAAGAATTTGATGTGCAGGAAAATGAAATAGCTTCTTTAAAAGCAGACCAGGCCTTTGTTATGGCGCAGCTTGCAAAGACTAACATTACAGCACCATTTAGCGGAGTGATGGGTTTAAAAAACATCAGCGAAGGCGCTTATGTAAATCCTTCGCAGGTAATAGTTTCGCTTATTCAGTTAAAACCACTTTTTATCGAATTTTCAATACCAGAAAAATACAGTGGCGTTATTATAAAAGGAATTAACCTGCAATTCGCTCCTGACCATCAGGAAAGTTCAAAAACGTTTTCAGCGCAGATCTACGCCCTTGAACCTAAGATTGACGAAACCACCAAAACCTTGCGTGGCCGGGCTTTGTATTCAGGTAATGAAATTTTTTATCCGGGAAGTTTTGTAAAAGTTTTTGTTGAACTTGGAAATGCCGCTTCTTCCATTCTTATTCCAACTCAGTGTATCATTCCCGTTTTAAAAGGACAAAAAGTTTTTATCAGCAAGAATGGTACAGCACATGAAGTTAAAGTAATAACCGGTATCCGCAGTGAAGATAAGATCCAGATTCTGGAAGGTTTAAACGAAGGTGATACAGTTCTTACTACAGGCCTCATGTCGGTAAAAAAGGAATCGAAATTAAAATTAATTAAGCCGGTTAAGTAAAATGGATTTAGCCTCATTAAGTGTAAGAAAGCCCGTGCTTGCGGCAGTGATGTCGATCATCATCGTTTTGTTTGGCGCTATCGGATATAAATATCTTGGCGTTAGGGAATTTCCTTCTATTGATCCTCCTGTTATAACGGTGCGCACCAATTATACCGGTGCCAATGCCGATGTTATTCAGTCACAGATCACCGAACCGCTTGAAAAAGTAATTAATGGTATTGAAGGCATCCGTACTATCTCCGCGGCTTCTAATCAGGGATCAAGTATTATAACCGTAGAATTTAATCTGAATGCAGATCTTGAATCAGCGGCAAATGATGTACGTGATAAAGTATCGCAGGCTGTGCGTCAACTGCCGCAGGATATTGACGCTCCACCAGTGGTTTCAAAAGCAGATGCCAACAGCGACGCAATATTATCCATGACCTTTGTAAGTGATAAACGCTCTCTTCTTGAAATAAGTGATTACGCTGAAAATGTTATAGCACAAAACCTGCAAACCATCCCCGGCGTAAGCTCCATTCAAATCTGGGGCCAACGAAGATATTCGATGCGGATTCGCCTGGAACCAAAAAAATTAGCGGCTTATAACATGACCCCTCTTGATGTTAAGGTGGCTCTTGATAAAGAAAATGTGAATCTTCCTTCCGGTAAAATTGAAGGTAACAGTACCGAGCTAACGGTTAACACCGTTGGCCGTGTTACAACTGAAGAAGAATTTGAATCGCTGATCGTAAAGCAGGACGGTGGAAATGTAGTCCATTTGGGCGATGTGGCCAAAGTTGAACTTGGAGCAGAGAATGAAGAAACCATATTAAAAGAATCTGGTGTTCCGATGATAGGCCTTGGCATTGTGCCGCAACCCGGAGCCAATTACATTGATATTTCCAAAGAATTCTACAAGCGCTTCGAACAGCTAAAAAAAGAACTTCCCAAAGATTATACAGTAAACATTGCCCTTGACAATACGCGCTTTATTAAGAAATCCATATTGGAAGTGCAGGAAACCCTGGCTATTGCAATTATACTGGTAATCCTGATCATTTATTTATTTTTCCGCGACTGGCTCATCGCTTTTCGTCCTTTGATTGACATCCCTGTTTCGCTGATCGGCGCGTTTTTCATCATGTACATTATGGATTATTCCATCAATGTATTAACACTTCTCGCCATTGTACTTGCCACAGGATTGGTAGTTGACGATGGAATAGTTGTAACTGAAAATATTTTCAAAAAACTTGAAAAAGGCATGTCGCCCAATCAGGCAGCAATAGAAGGCACCAAAGAAATATACATGGCTGTTATTTCAACTTCGCTTACGCTTGCCGCTGTATTTATGCCGGTTATTTTTCTTGAAGGATTTGTCGGGCGTTTGTTTCGTGAGTTTGGCGTTGTTCTGGCAGGCGCAGTACTGATATCCGCTTTTGTCTCACTTACCTTAACACCAATGCTGAACGCGAAAATGGTGCGGAAAGATCACAGCAAACGCAGCAGATTTTATATCTGGTCAGAACCGTTTTTCGCCGGCCTTGATAATTGGTTCAGACATTCTGTAACGAGTTTCCTTCAAAAAAGATGGTGGGCACTGGTAATTCTGTTGGTTTCGGGTATTTCCATTTTCTATTTTGGCTCACAACTCCAATCTGAACTTTCTCCCCTGGAAGACAGGAACTGGCTGCGGTTAACGTATACCGGACCTGAAGGCGCCACCTTTGAATCTACTGATGCAGTGATGGATAAACTTGCGGCGTTTATTGGAGATTCTGTTCCTGAAAAAAATGTATGTCTTACTGTTACAGCTCCGGGCTTTGCCGGATCAGGCGCGGTTAATACAGGCTTTGTCCGTTTATCGTTAAGCGAATCGCAGGACAGAAAACGTTCGCAACAACAGATTGCTGATTACATCAATAAATACGTAAGTTATTTTCCGGAAGGCAAATTATTTGTCATACAGGAACAATCTATTTCTTCAGGTGGTGGCCCGCGTGGTTCCCTACCTGTGCAGTTTGTTTTGCAGGCCAACGACTTTAAAAAGCTTCAGGAAAAACTACCAAAGTTTTTGGAAGAGGTAAGCAAAAATCCCACGTTCCAGGGTTTTGATGCAAATTTAAAATTCAATAAACCCGAATTGGTAGTTGAAATAAATCGTGAAAAAGCAAAAACATTAGGAGTTTCCATTGCTGATATCGCACAAACCATTCAGCTTGCTTTAAGCGGACAACGCTTCAGTTATTATCTTAAAGGAGATAAACAATATCAGGTGATAGGCCAGGTAGACCGCGCCAACAGGGACGATCCGCGTGACCTCAGTGATCTTTTTGTAAGAAACAATAAAGGTGAAATGATTCAACTGGATAATATTACCACCGTTACCGAACGCAGCAGTCCTCCTCAATTATATCATTATAACCGGTATCAGTCCGCAACTGTTTCCGCCGGATTGGCTCCAGGTAAAACAATTGGAGATGGAATTGATGAAATGAATAAAATTGCGGCAAAAGTTCTTGATGATTCTTTTTCTACTTCACTAACCGGCGCCTCGCGTGATTATTCTGAAAGCTCTTCCAATATTTTATTCGCATTTGTACTGGCCCTTGTATTAATTTATTTGTTGCTTGCGGCGCAATTTGAAAGCTTTATTGAACCGCTTATTATTATGCTTACCGTGCCAACAGCGTTAGCAGGTGCATTCTTTTCTTTATGGTACTTTAATCAAACCCTGAATATTTTCAGTCAGATAGGAATGATCATGCTCATTGGATTGGTAACCAAAAATGGAATTTTAATTATTGAATTTACCAATCAGTTAAGAAAAAAAGGAATGAAAGTTCGCGAAGCATTGATTGAGGCTTCAACCGCACGTTTACGTCCCATTTTAATGACCAGTCTGGCAACGATTTTAGGCGCTCTGCCAATCGCGCTTGCACTGGGAGCGGGAGCAAAAAGCCGGATGGGTATGGGAATTGTAGTGATAGGCGGATTACTTTTATCTATGATGTTAACGCTGTTTGTTATTCCTGCCATTTATTCTTACTTAGTAAAAGATAAAAAAGATGCTGAAGAAATTCATTAAACTATTTTTAGCACTGATGCTGATGCAAAGCAGTATTGTAGCGCAGGAAGTGCTTACAATTGAAGATGCAATTAAACTTGGACTTGAAAAAAATTATGATGTGCTGATAGCGAAAAATTATAAAGAAATTTCTAAAGCGCAGAATAATTTGGGCAATGCCGGAATGTCGCCACAGGTTAGTCTCAACGGCGCTTATAATATTGCCAATGTTAATTCTCATCAGGAATTTAATACAGGAACAATACAAGATAAAACCGGCGCCAACTCCAATAACCTGGCAGCTTCGGTGAATGTGAACTGGACGGTATTTGACGGCTTAAGAATGTTTGCAGTTAAGAAAAGACTTAATCAAACCGAACAACTAACGGCGCTGCAAATGAAACAACAAATGGAAATAACCATTTACAAAATAATTTTAGCATATTATGATATTGTTCGCATTAACGAACTAATTAAAGCAGCCAATCAAAATCTAACAATTTACACTGAAAGAAAAAAGATAGCCCAGCTAAAATTAGAAATCGGGTCGGATTCAAAAGTAGATTTGTTATTAATAAAGTCGGATGAAAATAAAGCGAAAAGTAATTTGCTACAACTGGAACTTCAAATGTTAACGGCAAAAGTTACACTGAACAATTTATTGGTGCGCCCTGCAGACACTGATTTTAAAGCAGGAGATTCCATTGTTACCTCTTATAACCCCGCTTTGGAAGAATTGAAAAAATCAACTGAAGCAGGTAATTCAGCCTTATCCATCTCAAAACAAAATGAACTGATCATACGGCAAACCATTACAGAAGCAAGGGCTGCGAACTTGCCGTTTGTTCAACTTAACGGCGCTTATAACTTTACCCGCGCGCAAAGTCAGGCCGGGATTATTTTTTTAAATCGTCAGCAAGGGTTAAATACAGGAATAACAGCCAGCTGGCTTTTATTTAACGGAAATAAAAATAACCGCTTGGTAAAAGAAAGACAGATAAATTTATTGAACCAAAAATACATGACAGAGCAGCTGAAGCAAAGTATTGACGCGGTGGTGTACGTAAATTATCAAAGTTATGTTACCAACAAAAAAATTATGGAGCTTGAAAAACTAAATCTTGCAGACTCCAAGGAAGTGCTGGATGTTTCACTGGAAAGATATAAAGTAGGAAAAGCTAACTTACTTGAAACAATTGAAACTCAGAAAAATCTGGAAGACGCTCAAACCCGTTTTATCAACGCGTTGTATAATGTAAAGCAGGCAGAAACGGAATTACTGAGGGCTAATGGAGGTTTGATAAGGTAAATACCATCTCACCTCAAAGTTCTATAAACTGTTTTGTTTTAAACAAACAAAAAAGTCTGTCATGCTGGCGAAGGAAGCATCTGACATAACAGATCCTTCATTGCGCTCTCGCTTCATTCAGGATGACAATAGAGTTACTCTTTACCTTTTGCGGTGGATTATTTTAATCAATAATTATTTTGCTGCGGTATTTAGATTCACCGACTGTGGTTTCTAAAAAATAAATTCCTTTTTCTTGTGCAGAAAGATCGAGTATAGCATTCTCTTCGCGAACCCATTGGCTTAATACACATCTTCCGTATAGATCGTAAATGTAAACCCGTGTAGGTCTTGTCAATCCTTTAACAGTAAATTTTCCGGAGCATGGGTTAGGGTAGAGTTTTAACGGAGTTATTAAATTATAATCTTTTAGACCGGAAGTAACAATCGGATCTGCAACATGCAATTTTGAAATAAAAGATTGCGACCAAATTCCATCATTTATAATAGTATCTAAATTAAAAACAACCGTGTCTCTATTATTATCCCCCATGTAATCTGAAAAAAAACAAAGATTACCTTCATTGTCCATTTGGGACTTACCATTAAAAAAACTACCGCCAACTCCAGAGGCAATATATCCCAGGCCTCCTTTATGTACAGACCATAAATAATTGCCTGAAGATGACATCTTGCTTATGAGAAGATCAACGATACCATGCCGATACAAGGTATCTCCGTTGATTTCAATAGAAACACAAGGAGGATCCGATTTACCATAAACTCCCGTAGAATAGATATTATTATCCTTATCAAAACTGATATATTTATAACCGTAACAGAATCCTCCACCATGATTAATAGACCATTTCAAATTTGATAATGAATCATACTTCTCTAATTTATTAGGCGAATATGACGAATAAGAACGTAATAATACAATATCATTATTATAGTCGATTTGAAAATCGTAAACATATGTAGTTCCCAGTAAATGAGGTGCGTCGAATAGCAAAACCCCATTTTTATCATAACGTGAGAGAAAATAACTGCCACAATAATCAGTACAGTTTACATAATAATTCTCCCCACAAATTACAATATTTTCATTCCTATCTTGTTTTATAAAACGGCCTAAATAATAAGTTGAATCACCGATTTCAGCCCATTCAACATTTCCCGCGTTATTAACTTTTAAAACATAGGAGCGAGAAGCTTGAGGAAAAGTAAAAAACATATTCCCAAAGGTTGTATGATCAATACAACTTCCGGTAATATAACAAGCCCCTTCTTTATCAATACAAAAGGCATTAGCAGCATCTTGGCTATCACCTCCGAAATTTTTAGCCATAACAAGAGCTCCCTGCAGTGAAAACTGTAATAAGAAAATATCGCTTTGACCATTACTAACCAAAATTGCGTTATTCTCTATCAGGACCGTTCCGGTAAAATTTCCAATTGCATACAAATTACCACCTTTTGAACATTCGATATCATTAATAATAACATTTATATTTTTTGTCCAAATGAGATCGCCGATGGAATTATATTTCGCAATAAATTGACCGAGGTCAACGAATATGTGCCCGCAATCGCAGGTCCTTCATTGGTTCCCAAAATAAAAATATTAGACGAATCGTCAATGCACATATCAATTGCACCTTGACTAGTATAAGTTAGACTAACATTCCTCGCCCATTGCCACTGCGGAACTACAGTTTGAGCAATAAGCCTTATACTTAGAAAAATAAACAGAAGCGTAAATTTCTTCATGGAAATGATTTCCTTAAAATTAACAATTGATCAGTACTCATGTCTTATTGTTCGATAAAAAGGGGGTTATGGTCGCCACAAACCATAAAAGATATTCTAATTTTTATAACAGAAAGGCTCACCAACTTTGAATTTATAGTTAAGACCTTGTTCATAGCCTCGCGTTAGGGATCGAACCATTTGTCTGAGCTCTTTTTTATTTGTTCTGGCTCCTGCGCTAAAGCTACGGCGACGGCGCCAAAGGCAAATAAAAAAAGCGAGTGGTGAGAGCCCGACCCTTCCGACGTTGTGATAAATAAAAAGGAAGGGTAACGCCCAAAATTAAAATATGTTTTTAGAAGATATAATCAGACGAAGGTCAATCTCGTTTTGCGGTGCGCATTTGAAGAACACCCCAAAAGGCTTCTTTGAAAATTTTAGTACTCATTTTGCTTACTCCCTCTACCCTATCCACAAAAGTAATAGGAACCTCAACAATTTTAAATCCTTTTTTATAGGCGCTGTATTTCATTTCAATCTGAAAAGCATAACCCATAAATTTTATCCTGTCAAGATTAATTGTTTCTAAAACTTTGCGTTTGTAACATTTAAAACCCGCAGTGGTATCCTTTACGTTAAACCATAATACAAGGCGAACATACAAGGACGCGAAATAAGAAAGCATGATCCTTTTCATATCCCAGTTGCTTACATTACCACCTTTT
>JAOQAF010000014.1 GCA_025963735.1 Bacteroidota bacterium | reverse complement strand
TTTAATAAAATTATATTTGAAAACTATAACCGCCGTGGGCATTCCAAGCTTCACGAAGAAAAAAATACACGTGATAAAAACTGAAAAAATCTTTAAAAACTCGGTCATTACCTTCAAATTTACGCATTTTTAAACCGTGTTTTAAGATATTAATCGATTCATTAAAAGGTTATATCTATTAATTTTAACAAGGTTGGCGTTTCCATTTATTTCCTTAACTTTGCCACCCAGCTAACCTAACTTAAATTTACTATGTCAGCACAAACAGTAAATGCATCTCAGGCACACGAAAGTATGTTTGAAGCTGTATTGGCCAGATTAGATGTGGCCGCCAAAATAATGAACCTGAGCGAAGAAGTGGCCCAGGTATTAAGAAATCCGCAAAAACAAGTAAAAGTAAGTTTACCTGTAATGATGGATTCCGGAAAAATTCAGGTATTCGAAGGATACCGAACCGTTCACAGTACTCACCTCGGTCCAAGTAAAGGCGGTATCCGTTATGCGATGGATGTGAATGCGGATGAAGTAATGGCATTAGCAGCGTGGATGAGTTTTAAGTGCGCGGTAGCTAATCTTCCTTACGGAGGGGCAAAAGGCGGCATTAAGTGTGATCCCCGTTCCATGAGCGTTGGAGAGTTGGAAAGACTCACCCGCGCTTATGCAGTGTCAATGAAAGATATTTTTGGTGTTAATCGTGATATACCCGCTCCCGATATGGGAACCAGTGGCCGTGAAATGGCCTGGATTCTTGATGAATTTAATAAGATAACAGGAGAAGATAGTCCCGGTGTAATTACCGGTAAACCTATAGCTGTTGGGGGTTCTTTAGGCAGAGATGCAGCTACCGGCCGCGGTGTTATGGTTAATACACTGGCCGCACTTAAAAAAATGAACCTGAAGCCTATTGAAGTAACTGCTGTTGTGCAGGGCTTTGGTAATGTGGGTTCTCACGCCGCGCGTTTGCTGGCGGAACAAGGTATTAAAATAGTTGGTATTGGTGATCACACCGCTTCTTTTTATTCCGAAGGCGGTATTGATGTTATGGCGGCCCTTGAATATGCTGCAAAAAATAACAGAGTGCTTAAGGGTTTTAAAGGAGCTACCGAAATTCCTCACGACCAATTATTGATAAGTAAATGCGATGTTTTAGTTCCCGCTGCTTTACAAAATGTAATTACAGAAGAGAATGCCCCTAAAATTAAAGCAAAACTAATTGTTGAAGGTGCCAACGGACCAACAACCCCGGAGGCAGATCCTATTTTACACGACAAAAAAATTATTTGTGTGCCGGATATATTGGCAAACAGTGGTGGTGTAACCGTAAGTTATTTTGAATGGGTTCAGAATAAAGCGGGTTATTACTGGTCGGAAGAAGAGGTAAACACCAAGCACGATGTTAAAATGGAAGTTGCATTTGAGCATGTTTGGAATAACGCTACAACATTTAAAACAGGCATGCGTATTGCTGCCTATATTACCGCTTTGCAAAAAATAGAGCAGGGAGTTAAGTTAAAAGGCGCGTTTTAAAATATAAATCCCTAAATATGAAGCACTTAAACTTTATTAAAAAAGGTTTAAGTGCTTTTTTCTTGTGAAATATTTTATAAATTTGTTAAACAGATCGTAACACGAACTTTATATTGATTGCTTTTCTGATATTACTCGCTTATCTAATGGGGTCCATTCCAACAGCTGTTTGGATTGGTAAAACTTTCTATGGTATTGATGTTAGGGAATTCGGAAGCGGAAATGCAGGCGCTACCAATACTTTCAGGGTTTTAGGACGCAAGGCAGGAATTCCGGTATTAATTATAGATATTTTAAAAGGCACCTTAGCGGTTGCTTTATCTTACCTGAGTGGCTATAAATTTGGTTCGCACGAATTTGTGAATTTACAGCTTGGTCTGGGCGTTGCTGCTTTATTGGGACATATTTTTCCGGTTTTCGCGGGGTTCAGAGGCGGTAAAGGAGTAGCCACCATTTTAGGAATTGTTATATGCATTTTGCCTGTGTCCTGTTGTCTATCCTTAGTGGTTTTTTTAATTGTTCTTATAAGCAGCAGAATTGTTTCTTTATCCTCTATGATGGCCGGTATTACCTTCCCTGTTTTTTTAAATCTTGTTTTAGGAAATGACGATACTATTTTAATGGTGTTTTCAATTGTGGTAGCTCTTTTGTTAATTATCACGCACCGGAAAAATATCGTGAGGTTAATGAATAAACAAGAAAGCAAGGTTAATCTTTTCGCAGTAAAAGGAAAACTCTAATTCTGCGTTTTCTCTTAATTAATCTTTTTTGGCAATATAATATCACCCCATTCCGTTTTAAGGAAAACCGATTTGTTATTTTTATAAAATGGTTAAAAAAATAGTTTTTTTCTATTCTCTCATTTTTTCTGTTGCATTCGGACAAACGGCAGATGAAGACTATGTGAACGATAACGTTCTCAAATACGACGATTATGTTTATAAGAGTAATGTGAAAACGGTTAAAATTCATGAAGCAACCTGGGAATACGCAACGCCACTCATAAATTTAAATTCAAACGAACAGATAGAGTTAAGTTTTGATGATATTGAAGGTGATCAAAAACAATATTCGGTAAGTTTTATACACTGTAATGCAGACTGGACTCCGAGCGATCTGATGATAAGTGAATACCTCAGTGGATTTTTTGATCTCAACCTGATTAACTTTGCGTTTTCAATGAATACTCTTCAAAAATATACGCATTATACCATTCTTTTCCCCCAGCAAAATTTAAAGTTTACCAAGAGCGGAAATTACCTTGTGTATGTTTACGCCAATAGTGATAAAAAAGACCTTGTTTTAAGCCGGCGCATTATGGTGTATGATAACAAGGTTACTATAGCGCATACCTTCAGGCAATCAAGTGGTGCTGATGAGCAATTCAATAAACAGCATATTGATTTTACCATCTATAATTCGGGGTATGATATCACCAATCCTTTTGCCGATCTCAAAGTTACTCTTACGCAAAATAACCGTTGGGATAATGCCGTTACCAATATTAAACCCACTTTTATGGGAGGAGGGCAGTTTACTTATTCCCTTGACGATGCAAGTACTTTTAACGGCGGCAACGAGTTCCGGTATTTTGATATACGAAGTATGAGATTTTATACTGAGAAAGTAAAAGAAATTTACCGGGATGAAAATCTTAAAAATCATGTGGTACTTTATCCCGAAGAATTAAGAACAACAAAACCCTATCTGTTTTATAACGATTTTAATGGAAGCTTCTTAATAAGGAACCGTGATACGCAGGGTAACCAGGATGTTGAAGCGGATTATGTGTATGTTGATTTTTTCCTGCCCTATCAAGCTCCTGAATCTGCCGGTAATTTTTATATTATGGGGAAACTTACTGACTGGAGAATGAATAAAAAAAGTCAGCTCACTTATAATTATAAACGTTTTGGTTATGAAGCAAGGCTTTATTTAAAACAGGGATATTATAATTATATATATGTATTAAGTAATGATGCAAAAAAAGGCGGTGATGAAACCGTTATTGAGGGCGATCATTGGGATACTGAAAACGATTATTGCATCTTTGTATACCACCGTAAAATCGGAACATATTACGATCAGCTGATAGGTTCAAAAAAGATTAATTCAATTAAAAGATAAACTGTTCACATGACTGTTTTCGCATCATCAACTACTTCTTAAAATGCCCCGTAAAATTCTTTTTATTGTAAATCCCAACGCCGGCAAAAAAATGTCGGCATTAATTATAGATACGATCAGGAATGAATTTCCGCAAAATATATATTATCACATCGCTATCTGGGAAAATAAAAGTCATTTTAATGAAATCACGCTTGCTTTAAGGGAGCAGGGTTATACAGATGCAGTGGCCGTGGGCGGCGATGGAACAGTTAACCAGGTTGCTAAAAGTATTTTGGGAACCGGAATAACACTTGGCATTGTACCAACTGGCTCAGGAAATGGATTGGCGCGATCTCTTGGTTTATCAATGGATATAGAAAAGGTTATACACCAGATAGCGGTTGGTAAAACAGCGTTAATTGATAATGGCATGGTAAACGGCATTCCGTTTTTTTGCACCAGCGGTGTTGGATTTGACGCGCACATTGGTCATCTTTTCGCGTCATCAGAAAAACGCGGTTTGAAAAGTTACATTCAAATCATACTTCGCGAAATTTTTAAATACCGTGCGAAGAATTATGTATTAAAGTTTGACGGACAGGAAATTAAACGCAAGGCTTTTTTGATAACGGTAGCCAATGCGGGCCAGTATGGAAACGATTTTTATATTGCTCCACAGGCAAACATGCAGGATGGTATTTTTCATGTTTCGGTGTTGAGGCCATTTCATTTTTTTCATGCTCCGGGTTTGCTAATAAAACTTCTAAGAAGAAAAGCCCATACAAGTAAGTTGATAGAAACCCATATTGCCAGCAGGATATCCATTATAAGAGAAGAAAAAGACACTGTACATTTTGATGGAGAACCTTCTCTGGCAGAAAGAGAAGTGGTTTATGAATGCAGGCCGGGATCACTGAAGGTTATTATCGGCGAGGGCTTTAAAGTTTCCTGATGTATTCTAAAAACAAATTCAGAGCCTTCCGCTTTTCAGAATCGAGGTGATAATCTATTCTTTTCGTCAAATATTCGACAGCCTTCTCTTTTGTAAGCGTTAGTGTGCCGGCTGATTCTTCAATAGCCTTGTTGCAGTTCTCCACTCCGAATTTTAAAACCGAATTAAATTCAGCCATAAAATCCTGATTAAGTTTTTCTGTACTCACCCAGGCGGCAAAAACAAATGGAAGGCCTGTAAATTTTTTCCATTCAACAGCAAGATCAAACTCATATTTAAAAGAGCCGTTGAGTGCGAAGGTGCGGTCACCAATAACTACATTTGCATTCGGAGCGGCCAGGTTTTTTTCGTAGCCAGGTTTGGCTTCAATAAACTCAGGATTAATTTTCCAGAAAAATTTACAAAGAACGCGTGTTAAGGTAATTGATGATTTCGACTGGTAATCAAGCGTTATGGTTTTTATCTCACTAAGCGGGGTGTTGCTGTAAAGTTTAACACTGTCCACCACGCCCAGTGTTCCGATACAAAAATCGGTTTCAATAAAATAGCTGTCCAGTTCAGGTAAAAGAGCAACCGGCACCAAAGCAAGGTCTACCTGTTTGTATTTTAATTTTTGAGCACAAATACTTGGAATGTCTTCCTCAAGATGTGTTTTTTCAATCAGCGCGCTTTTTTTTAGGGCCCATTTAAAGGGCAGGGTATTCGTATAATTAACGATAGATATGCTTATCTTTTTATTGTTCAAAACGCCTGTAAAAATAAGAAGAATGAATAACTAAATAAACTTTAATTTTAAGCCGATAAATGAGCGATAATAAATATAATCAACGGGGAGTTTCCGCTTCGAAAGAAGATGTTCACGCGGCTATTTCAAAACTGGACAAAGGACTTTTTCCAAAAGCATTTTGTAAAATTGTTCCTGATAGTTTAACCGGAAGTAATTCGCATTGTTTGGTAATGCATGCTGATGGTGCGGGTACAAAATCATCGCTGGCGTATATGTATTGGAAAGAAACGGGCGATCTTTCCGTGTGGAAAGGTATTGCGCAGGATGCCGTTATAATGAATGTTGATGATCTTATTTGTGTAGGAGCAACCGATAATATTTTATTATCCTCTACCATTGGCCGTAATAAAAATCTTATTCCCGGCGATGTTATTTCTGCAATAATTAACGGAACAGAAGAGGTTTTAGAGAACTTAAGACAAAATGGAATTTCTATTTCATCAACCGGCGGTGAAACAGCCGATGTTGGCGATCTGGTTCGCACTGTTATTGTTGACAGTACGGTAATATGCAGAATGGAAAGAGATAAAGTGATTTCAAATGACGGGATAAAAGCCGGAAATGTAATTGTGGGCTTAAGCAGCAGCGGTAAAGCTACTTATGAAACAAGCTATAACAGCGGTATGGGAAGCAATGGTTTAACAAGCGCACGACATGATGTGTTTGGAAAGTCAGTAGAAAAAAAATATCCTGAAAGCTATGATCATGCCTTGCCTTCGCAGGTAGTATATTCCGGCAACCTCGAATTAACGGATAAAATAGAAGTTAAGTATACAGGCCCCGATTCTGCGCGGCATATAGAACAGATTGATGCCGCAAAACTTGTGCTTTCACCCACCCGCACGTATGCCCCGGTTATTAAAAAAGTGATTTCTTCTCTTGGAAAAAACATTAACGGTATAGTGCACTGTAGCGGTGGCGCTCAAACCAAGGTGTTGCATTTCATTAACGATAATTTACACATCATAAAAGATAATTTGTTTGAATTACCACCTTTGTTTAAAATGATCCAGAACCAAAGTAACACGGATTATCTTGAAATGTATAAAGTGTTTAACATGGGTCATCGCATGGAAATATATGCTGATGAAAAATATGCGAATGAGATTATTTCTATTTCAAAATCTTTTAATATCGACGCTAAAATAATAGGCAGGGTTGAAAGCGGAAATCATAAAAGCGTAAGTATAAAGTCTGAATTCGGAAGTTTTCAATATTTATAGTTTATAGCATTTTAACTTATTGTCAGAAACAACCAGCAGGTACAATTTACCGTCGTTAAAGAGCTGGCAGGCAAGCGGTAAGTTAGTGCCATAGTATTCTTTTTTTTCATTCTCCTCCCGGTTTATAATATTTATTTTAGAATTTATTTTGTCGTAAATGGTTATAAATGTGTTGTTGTTATAATTGAATTGGTTTAAAGCAAAAGGGTTATCGAGCTTATTGATTTCTGTGCTGTAAATTTTCGATCCGCTCATATCATAAACATCAAGTTTTTTGTTGTTTGCATGTATAAAGTCCCTGATTTTATTATTATCAAAATCGCTGAAATAATGTGCTGTTGGCCCTGAAGACCCATCTACTTTAAATATTTCTTTTTTATCGGTTAAAGAAATTTTATTTATTAAATGATTTTTATCATCGTAGTAAATGATTAAAGTATTGGCCAGTGAATTGCCTGCTTCCAATTCAAAATTATTAACGTCTTCAACAAGCTTATTTTTAAAATCAATGCGTCCATCGCCCTTGCGGCTAAACGCGTGTATTTTCCCTTTACGGTCTGCAGTAATTAAATAATCGCTTAGTCCTATTTTACAGTAAGTAATTGGCAGTATAACTTCATTGCCTGTGTTGTAAAGTTTAAATCCATCATTTCTAATACCCCAGATGGTATAATTATAAATTTTATTATCGGCGCAGGCTATGAAAAGACGCAGA
>JAOQAF010000009.1 GCA_025963735.1 Bacteroidota bacterium | reverse complement strand
TGCTTATATATAATCGTTTAAGCATAGCTGCAAGTTCGCACATTATTAAGAGTTAAAAAAGACTATTTTCCATCAAAATGGGATTTATTTTCAACAAATTCAGCTATTCCCTCAATCAAAATCATACCCCGCTCAGGCACCTTTCTTTTTTAATCTTTTTTGGGGTAACTCTCCTGCGCTGCCCAACGTATTAAGTATAATAATCGTATATATTATAAAACCAGATCTATGAGACAATTAAAAATAACAAAGCAAATTACTAATCGCGAAACGGCTTCGTTAGATATGTATTTGCAGGATATTGGCCGCGTTGAATTAATAACGGCTGAAGAAGAGGTGATCTTAGCCCAGAAAATAAAACAGGGAGACCAGCGCGCCCTTGATAAGTTGGTAAAAGCTAATCTTCGTTTTGTGGTTTCTGTTAGTAAACAATATCAGAACCAGGGTATGAGTTTACCCGATTTAATAAATGAAGGAAATCTTGGTCTTATTAAAGCCGCGCAGCGGTTTGATGAAACCCGTGGTTTTAAATTTATTTCATATGCCGTGTGGTGGATCCGTCAAAGCATTCTGCAGTCTTTAGCAGAACAAAGCCGGATTGTTCGCCTGCCATTAAATAAAATTGGCGCCATTAATAAGATCAACAAAGCTTTATCAAAAATGGAGCAGGATCTTGAACGTGAGCCAAGTTATGATGAAATTGGTGAGGTGCTTGACATGGTACCAAAAGATATTTATGAGACCATGCGTAACAACAACCGTCACGTTAGCATGGATGCCCCGCTGAATGTGAGTGAGGATGCGGGAAGTTTATATGACCTTATGATTAACTCCGAATCGTTAAGTCCGGATAAGGAATTAATAGGAGAAAGTCTGCAGCAGGAAATATTCAGGGCGCTTACTACTTTAACCGAACGCGAAGCTGATGTAGTAAGGTTGTTTTTCGGATTAACCGGAACACATCCACATTCACTGGAAGAGATTGGTGAAAAATTTGACCTTACGAGAGAAAGGGTAAGACAAATAAAAGAAAAAGCTGTAAGACGCCTAAAGCATGGCTCAAGAAGCAGATTATTGAAGAGTTATTTAGGATAATTTTTACTGATTTGTATGAATTAAGCATCTCAAAAAAGGGATGCTTTTTTTATGTCTTGTTTTTAAAAGAGATTAATTATCTCGTTAAGAACCTCAAAAATATAGGTAAAGAGCCCTATGTTATTGCCTAATTCTTATTACTTTTATCCATCAATTAAAAAACTATTATGGATAACACAAAGCCAAAAAAACCACTTTATCGTCGCATTTTGAAATGGAGCGGAATAACTTTATTAATTATTATTATTTTATTAATTGCGGCGCCCTTTATTTTTAAAGATAAAATTGTAGCCATAGTAAAAGAACAGGCAAATAAAAACCTGAACGCCAAAGTTGATTTTGGTGATTTTGATTTAAGTTTAATCACTTCCTTTCCTGATTTCCGGTTTAAGATAAAAAATGTAAGCGTTATCGGCATCGATGAGTTCAAAAACGATACCCTCGCATTTATTTCGGAAATAAAAACCGATATAAATATTAAAAGTGTTATTTCAGGAGATAAATATCAGATCAATTCGGTAGTTATAGACCATGCGAGGATTTTAGGAATGGTTTTAAAAAATGGAAAAGCAAACTGGGACATAGCCAAACCAAGCGCTGATACGGCTACTACAGCATCGGAACCTTCTAAATTTTCAATGGATTTGAAGGAATTGAAAATCAAACAAGCTTATATAGTTTATGACGATCAGAAAGGCGGAATGTATGCCAAGCTCGAAGATTTTAATTATGATATGAATGGTGATTTTACACAGGATAATTTTGTTCTGAATAATTTACTTGAAATAGCAAAAACCACTTTTAAAATGGGTGGAGCCAGTTACCTGAGTGAAGTTAAAACAAGACTGAAAGCAGATGTGGATATGGACATGGTTAAAAAGAAATATGTATTTAAAGAAAATGAATTTAGTTTAAATGACCTGACCCTTGATTTTGACGGTTTTATAGAGATGCCTGACACAAACATTCAAATGGATATTAAATTTAAAACCAAGCAAGCTGATTTTAAATCTATTCTTTCCTTAATTCCGGCTGTATTTTCAAAAGACTTTAAAGGATTAAAAGCCTCCGGGAAGCTCGCCCTTGATGGTTTTGCGAAAGGAACATATAATGCATCTTCACTTCCTGCGTTCGCTGTAAATCTGGGAATAGAAAACGGTATGTTCAAGTATCCGTCGTTACCAAAATCGGTTAATAATGTTCATGTAGATCTTAAAATAAATAATCCAACAGGAGTATTGGATGCCACCACTATTGATGTAAATAAATTTCATTTGGAAATGGCCGGCAATCCGATTGATCTTGTAGCGCATGTAAAAACCCCTATTTCTGATCCCGGGTTGCATGCAGAAGTAAAAGGAATTATCGATTTAGGATCTGTTAAAGAATTTATTCCACTTGAAAAAGGTGATAACCTTAACGGAACAATTAAATCAGATGTGAAGATTGCAGGACACATGAGCGCGCTCACTAAAAAGGAATATGATAAGTTCAACGCGAGCGGTGCTTTGGAAATTGATAAAATGGATTACAAAAGCGCAACGCTTCCGTACGATATTTTATTGGATGTGATGAAACTTAACTTTACTAATCAGTACGTTGAACTTGCTACCTTAAATGCAAAACTTGGTAAAAGTGATATTCAGGCAAACGGTAAAATTGAAAACTTTATGCAATATCTTTTCAAAAATGAATTGATAAAAGGTGCTTTTAATTTGAATAGTAATTTAATGGATTTGAATGAACTGATGAGTTCTTCTAAAACACCATCGGCAGCCTCTACTCCTTCCGCTTCGCCTACCGGCACTGGTTCAGGTGTTATGGCCGTTCCGGCAAATATTGATTTTACCCTGGATACAAAAATTGCGAAAGTATTGTACACCAATTTAGTTTTAGAGAACATGGTGGGTAATATTATTGTTCGCAATCAAAAAGTAGATATGACGAATCTGCGCATGAACGTAATGGGTGGAGATCTTATAATGAATGGATATTATGAAACCACCAATCTTAAAAAGCCAACAACTTCATTAAGTTTAAAAGTTGATAATTTTGACATTCAAAATACTTTTAAATCCTTTAATACCGTTCAGAAGCTTGCTCCTGTTGGTCAGTACGCTATGGGGAAATTTTCGGCCACTTTAGAAAACTTTAAAACTTCACTTAACGAAAAGATGGAGCCTGATCTTACTTCAATTAAGGCCATGGGTTTATTTAAAACTGCCATGGTAACTGTAGGAGGATTCCCGCCATTTGAAAAACTAGGCGAAGCTTTGAAAATGGATCAGCTTAAGAAAATGGATGTGAGTAACCTTAACCTTAATTATGAAATTACGGATGGTCGCGTAAAAATGGCACCATTCGAAACTAAAATTAATAACATACCTACAACCATCAGCGGCAGCACGGGTTTCGATCAATCCATTGATTATAAATGGAAAATGGCCATTCCTAAAAGTATGTTCGGGGGCGCGGCTAGTTCAGCCCTTGATGGTTTAATGAAACAGGCTAACTCGGCTGCAGGAACCAACCTTTCTGTAGGAGATAAAATTAATGTAACCGCCTTGTTTGGTGGAACCGTTATGAAACCCGTAATTAAAACGGGATTAAAAGATGATATGAAAAACACTGTTGCTACAGTAACAACTCAGGCAGTAAACGCAGGTATTGATAAAGCCAACGCCGAAGCTCAGAAAATACTGGAAGATGCCAAGGCGCAATGCGAGAAACAAAAAGCAGAAGCCCGGGCTAATGCCGACAAACAAAAAGCGGAAGGTTACGCTTCGGCCGACCAACTGGTAGAACAGGCTGATAATCCTATCGCAAAAATGGCTGCTAAAAAGGCGGCCGAAGTAGCCAAGAAAAAAGTGGATGAAAAAGTGCAAAGCATTATTAATGATGCCGACGCACGTTGTCAGAAATCATTGGAAGAAGCAAAGGCAAGAGCGGATGCGAAAGCAGCGGAAAGTAAAAAGTAAATTTTTTCATTATGCTTTAATTCACAAAGCCAAAATAAAATATTAAAAAAGCGAGAGAAAATTCCCTCGCTTTTTTATTGAAAATATATTCGGAATATTTTGTACTTCCTGATACACTTAAAATTATGATTGGGCTAAAAAAATGAAATTATTTAAACAACAATTTCGTCGCCGTCTTTATTCAAAAATTTAAATTCCATAAAAGCGTAACTGCTCATTGGCTGAACCTTTACCCATTGCTTATGTTCTTTATACCACTGCCATTGTTTGCTGCGCCATATTCCACCTTTTTGAATAAAGGCCTGTATGTACGGATGAACATTCAGAGTGATTTTCTTTTCATTCTGTTCTTTAATAATATAACGTAAAGTGTTTTCAATCTGGTCAACAAATAATAAACTTGGCTGTACTTTGCCTGTTCCGCCACAACTGGCGCAGGTTTCAAGTACTTCAACGTTTACTTCGGGACGAAGGCGCTGGCGCGTTATCTGAACCAAACCAAATTTACTCGGAGGTAAAATATTATGCTTGGCGCGGTCGAACTTCATCTCTTCTTTCAGCTTATCAAACAAAACCTTGCGGTTTTCAGCGCTGTTTAAATCTATAAAGTCAACCACAATAATACCTCCCATGTCTCGCAGTTTCAGTTGACGCGCAACTTCCTTCGCGGCTTCCATGTTCACATCCATGGCATTCTGTTCTTGGGTATTTTCGCTTTTGGCTCTGTTACCGCTGTTTACATCAAATACATGTAACGCCTCGGTATGCTCTACTACTAAGTAAGCGCCACTTTTCATGTGGACGGTTTTTCCGAATAAGCTTTTAATTTGTTTCTCAACACCAAAAGCGTCAAAAATCGGAAGTTTGCCGTTGTACAATTTTAAAATGTCAAGCCTGTCGGGGGCTATGGCAGTCATGTATGTTTTTAAATCGTCATATGTTTTTTGATCGTTAACATGAATTGCGTTAAACGATGCGTTTAAAAAATCACGTAAAATAGCGTTGCTTCTGTCCACCTCACCCAACAAGCGAAGCGGCGGCTGGCCCGTTTTTAATTTGTTATAGCAATCATCCCAGCGTTTGATAAGATCATTCAGATCGCTTTCAAGGTCGGCCACGGGTTTATTTTCAGCAACAGTACGAACAATTACCCCAAAATTCTTGGGCTTGATGGATTGCATTAATTCCTTTAAACGGCTTTTCTCTTCGTAATTCCGGATTTTTGACGATACTGAAATTTTGTCTGAAAAGGGCATCAACACAAGGTAACGTCCTGCAAGGCTTATTTCTGTGGTAATTCTTGGTCCTTTCGCACTGATGGGTTCTTTGGCAACCTGCACAAGCATGCTTTGCCCCGATTTTATTACTTCATTAATTTTACCGTCTTTTTTAATATCCGGCTCATTTTTAAAGTACATGAGGTTACTCACGTTTTGTTTTCCGTTCTGGCTGTTCTCTACATATTTTATCAGTGACTCAGCCTGGGGGCCCAGATCAAGGTAATGAAGGAACGCATCTTTTTCATATCCAACATCTATAAAAGCGGCATTAAGGCCTGTCATAACCTTCTTAGCTCTGCCTAAATAAATATCACCTACCGAAAATTGGGAATTATTTTTTTCACGATGTAGCTCAACAAGGCGCTTGTCGCTTAAGAGTGCAATTACAACTTCGTTAGGCGTGGAATTTATTATTAATTCAAAATTCACGCTTAATATTTTTAGTTTATAAAATTTTACTTTACATATATACGCAGCCCGAAACCGTTAAAAGCATTCTTAAAACTGAGAGTGGTATATAAAATAAAAATAATAACCATAAGGGAAGAAGTACAAGTACTCTCCCCTTAATGGCATGTTCATAATAACCTTTACAGGTTATTTTTTCTTATGACGATTCTTCCTCAAACGTTTTTTTCGCTTGTGAGTCGCCATTTTATGTCTTTTTCTTTTCTTTCCGCTTGGCATAAAAGGATATTTTAATTGTTAATGTTTATTTTTTTAATTGTTGTATGTACTTTTTAATTTCCACCTGTGCCGTAACATCGGTGGTTTTATTGCAATATTTCTCAAGCACCTCAATTGTTTTTTCTGTCTTCCCTTGTTGTTCGTAAGCATCAGCCAAATGAAGATAAGCTTCAATATAATTACTGTCAACTGCAAGAACTTTATTAAACCTGGCAATGGCTTTATCAAGCTGTCCGCTTTTTACTGAGAAAAAAGCAAAACTTAACTGAAGTTTTACATTGTTGCTGTCTTTCTTCTCAATTTCACGCATCATGGCAATGCCTTCCATTGGTTCACCCGTGCCTTCTACATAGCAGGATGCGAGCATGATACGGGCATCAGTATTATTCGGTTCGGTTTTTAAACCTTGTGAAAAGCAGCGGATGGCGCACTGATAAAGCAAAGGTACTTCCGTTTTATCCTGAGTAAACTGAACAGCGTAATAATAACGGTTTCCCGCTTTAAACCAATCGGCAGCTTTGTTGGATAAACGTGCCATGTTTTCAACAAATACTGATGCGAGATCGGGCCGTTTTAATTTATCCCAAAAAACAGAAACGCTATCCAGTTTTTTAGAGGCCATTAACCTTTCAACCATTGTTTTTTTTGAAGGCTCCAGGTTTTTTAATGCCATGCTAACATATACATCAAGATTAGCGTTTTCGTTAACCTTAATTTTTGAAGAAACAGGACCCTGGACTTCTTCATCCGAAGTTTTAGGAGCAATTTTTGGTGCAATAAATAAAAGAACGAACAGTATTAATGAGCAACCAATTAAAACAAATTGTGTTTTTTTAGTGCTCATTGGTATTAATCAATATTTTTTGGCTCAGGCTCGGCAGTTTTAACGTTACGCTTTACTCTGTCTGAAAATGTTTTTGCCGGTTTAAAAGCCGGAATATAGTGTGCAGGTATTACTACCGTGGTGTTTTTTGAAATGTTACGGCCAATTTTTTCAGCGCGTTTTTTTACAACAAAAGTCCCAAACCCCCGCAGATAAACGTTTTTTCCTTCAATCATAGAGTTACGGATGGTTTTCATAAATGCTTCCACCGTGGCCTGAACAGCCATTTTTTCTATGCCTGTTTTTTCTGAAATCTCGTTAACAATATCTGCTTTAGTCATCTTACAAATTGTTTAGAATCAATTAATTGTCTTTTAAAATGGGAGGCAAAGATACTATTTAAATTAAGAATCAGAAATTTTTTTTAGATTTTATAAATAGCCGTAAATTTAACAAATGGAAAGATGGTTCAGTGCGGGATTGCAGAAATGGTATGGGATTAACAAAAGAAATCTTCCCTGGAGAGAGGTTACCGACCCTTATAAAATCTGGCTTTCAGAAATCATATTACAGCAAACGCAGGTTGCACAGGGCCTCAGCTACTACAACCGTTTTGTATCTAATTACCCCACGGTTAAACACCTGGCCCTGGCTACCGAAGATGAGGTGTTAAAGGATTGGCAGGGTCTTGGGTATTATTCAAGAGCGCGAAACCTACATGAAGCCTCCAAATATATAAACCAAGAACATAAAAATATATTTCCCGACAATTATGTTGCTATTAAAGAATTGAAAGGGGTTGGTGATTATACCGCCTCCGCCATTGCAAGTTTTGCCTTTAATTTGCCTTATGCTGTTGTTGACGGCAATGTTTACAGGGTTTTAAGCAGAATTTTTGGAATTGAAACCGCCATTGACAGTGCGTTCGGAAAAAAAGAATTTCAACAACTGGCAAATGATCTGCTCGACAGGAAGTCGCCTGCCACACACAATCAGGCTATAATGGAGTTTGGCTCGCAATGTTGCAAACCGGTTAATCCAAATTGTGAGGACTGTATCTTCAAAAACAAATGTTTTGCTTTTAAGCACGGCCTGGTTTCACAATTACCTTTCAAAGAAAAAAAAGCAAAGGTGCGCGATCGGTTCTTCAATTATTTAGTGATGGTAGATAAACATAAAAACATTATAGTAAACAAGCGCCAAGGAAAAGACATCTGGAAAGGTTTGTATGAATTTCCGTTAATAGAAACTAAAAAAGAAATTAAGGAGAGCGGCTTATTGAAGGGTAAAGAGTTTTTAAGTGTTGTAAAAAAAGATTTTGCTGTTCTTTACACTTCAAAACAATATAAGCATGTTTTAAGCCACCAGCATTTATACGCTAAATTTTATGTTATAAAAATTAATGCTTTTTCGGGCGAAGGACAAAAGCGCATGCCTTTTAAAGCCCTTGAAAAACTGGCATTTCCACGGCTTATAGAAAAGTTTTTAAATGATTGTAAATTAAATGAAATATGTTAATTTTGAGTAAAACTATAAGCATGAGAATATTTATTTTATTATGCCTTTATATGCTCGCTAATACTCAACTCCGCGGTCAGATATTTAAAGCCAAAGATGGGGGAACAATTATCTCGTTTTATTCCAAATCGCCACTGGAGGATATCGAAGCCGTTAACAAGGGCGCCATTGTAGTAATGAACACAAACACAAATGACATTCAGGTGCGGGTTACCATTCAGAATTTTAAATTTAAAAATGGGTTAATGGAAGAACATTTTAATGAAAATTATATGGAAAGCCAGAAATATCCTAACGCCATATTTAAAGGAAAAGTTAACGAAAAAACAGATTTTTCCAAAGACGGAGATCATAAAGTAACAGTTACCGGTAAAATGGAAATACATGGTGTAACGAAAGAAGAAACCTATGCAGGAACTCTTTCCAAAAAAGGAAATGAGATTACCGTAAAATGTAAATTCAAAATCAAGGTAGCCGATTATGGGATTCAGGTTCCATCCCTTTATGTAAAGAACATTGCCGAAGTGGTGGATATTGATGTTAATACTACCTTAGAGCCTTTTGTGAAAAAATAAACCGCAGCATATGGTGTTATATAAAAAACTAATTTTCATTTTTTCATTTTGCGTTATTTCCGGCGTCATCATTGCTCAGGAAGATTTGCTGGGCATGGTTGACGAAGGGAAACCCGTTAAACCCCAAAAGGTGTTCGCTACTTTTAAAACCTACCGGTTGGGTAATGCTCTTACAACCGAAACGGTTAAAAAAAATCATTTGGATTTCAGAATCAGCCACAGGTTTGGGAACATTTATGATGATACCAAACCTAACGCCATTAACGAAACGTTTCAGACCTATCTTGGTTTTGACAATGCTTCTGATATCCGTACCAGTTTTGATTACGGGGTAACAGATAATATTACTGTTGGTATTGGAAGAAGCCGCATGAATAAAATGTTGGATGCAAGTATTAAATGGAGATTTCTTCAGCAAACAACTAACTTTTCAGTTCCGGTGTCTATGGCGCTTTTCACTGATGTTGGATATTCACACGCGCGTACAAGCGAACTTTATGAAGGAGTTGTAAAAGATTTTCCAACCAACGAACTTCACCGGGTTAATTATTTTACACAGCTGATAATTGCGAGCAAACTAAACGATTGGGTTTCTCTAGAACTATTGCCGGCCTACATTTATCGTAATTTTATTAAATCAGGAGTTAACCAAAACAATAAAGCAGCCAACGAAAACGGCTTTGTTAGTATAGGTTTCGGCGGAAGAATTAAATTAAGTAAGCGATGCAGTTTTATAGGCGATTATTATTTTAACACCTCAAAATTTTATGCTAATAATCCCGAGTATAAAAATCCTCTTTCGCTTGGTGTTGAAATGGAAACAGGCGGGCATGTATTCAGTTTGTTCTTTACTAACGCTTCGGGCCTGATAGACAATAATTTTATTCCACAAACACGCGATTCGTGGGGCAAAGGACAGGTTAAATTCGGATTTAGCATTTCACGCGTCTTTGCCTTGTAAAAAGTGGCCTTATCAGTGTATCCTCACATATTTACTGACCATCTATTAAAAAAACATCATGCCTTACCCCAGGTAAATCCAGGGCATGAGCTAATATGGCCTTCTGTATTTTTATTAAGTTGTTTCGCACTTCTAGTAATAATTAAAGTAACATCTTTTGGAAAGGTGGCCAAACTTATGCAGGCTTGCTTTAACATTCAATTATGGCGCCAGCTGGAGCGTGAAGAGTTTAATCCGTTTAAATTTTATTCCATTTTATTAAGCGTTTTTTTCTTTATGAATCTTACTTTCTTTGCCTATAAGGTAAATACTGTTTTTAACTGGGTTTTAATCGGTCATTCACGCCTTGAGCAGTTTCTTTTTCTTTTCCTTTTTATTTTAATATTATTTTCTTTAAAAGGCGCTTTTAATAAAATATTGTCTGTGATTGTTGACGACAACAAACTTATTCCCGAATTTGTTTATAGTTCCTTTGTGATCAGCCAAACCTTTGGTGTTTTTTTGTTTCCGTGCCTGGTATTGGCAGAGCTAAGCAATTTAAACACCAATTTAATTTTGCTTGTGTCCTGCGTCATTTTAACAGCTTCACAGTTGTTTAAATGGTACAGAGGCATACTCTTTGGCTTAATTGAGCACCGTATAGGATTATTACAAATTTTTGTATACTTTTGCGCCTTAGAAATTCTACCCGCCCTTGTTATGGTAAAGTTTGTAATTGAAACATTTTAATTTAGGTTTAAGTTGAATATGGCAGCAAAAAAAAAGACGGCTAAGAAAGCGGCGGTAAAAAAAGTTGTTAAAAAATCCAAGGCAAAATCAAGGCCTATACCTGCTAAAAAGAAATTAGTTAAAGCACCTGCAAAAAAAGCGGTTAAGCCTGCTAAAAAAACCGTTAAAGCCCCAAAGGTTAAGCCAGTTAAAATAGTACCTGTAAAAGTGCTGCCAAAGGCAAGTGCTTCTAAAATTGTTCCCGCGAAGATAGTAAAGGAAAAAAAGTTTCTTGTAAACAGCGAGAATAAAGAAACAATAGATAAATCGCAACTGGTTAAACGCACAAGAAAATCATCAAAGAAACCTGTCATTACTTTACCGCCTCCTCCGAAAGTTGAGGTAAGCAATTTTCCTAAACACAAAGTTAAAACCATACTTGTTTCGCAGCCAAAGCCGGTCGATACCGATAAAAATCCATACTTTGATCTCGCTAAAAAATACAATCTTAATTTACATTTCAGACAGTTTATTAAAGTTGAAGGCCTGAGTTCACAAGATTTCAGAGCACAACGTATTGATATTCTTGAACACGGCGCGGTTATTTTAACCAGTAAATTATCGGTTGATCATTATTTTAAAATGTGCAATGAAATGCGCGTAACGGTTCCGGAAGGCATGAAATATTTTTGCCTGAACGAACAAACCGCTTACTATCTTCAAAAATACATTCAATACCGCAAGCGTAAAATATTTTTTGGTCACGGTACCATGCTTGATCTTGTAGATGTGATCAGAAAAAACAAGGACGAAAAATTTCTTTTGCCGGTTAGTGATGTTCATAAAGAACAAATCGTAGAGTTTTTGGATGAACTTCAGTTAAATTACACCAAAGGAGTTTTTTATAAAACCGTAAGCGCCGATTTAAGCGATATGAAATCATTAAATGAGTTTGATGTGCTTGTATTTTTTACACCGGCAGGTATTCGTTCTCTCAAGAGCAATTTTCCAAACTTTAAACAAGGCAATACACGCATAGCCGCTTTTGGACATACCGCCGCAGCAATGGTTAAGGAGATGGGATTCAGGCTCGATATATTTGCGCCTAACCCTCAGAACCCCAGTATGACGGGTGCTCTGGATGCTTATATAAAAGAGGCCAATAAAAGATAAGTTTCTTATCTTGTTTCCATGAAAAAATATTTACTTATTTTTATTGTGGTGCTCTGTTTTAAAATTTGTAATTCACAAAACATCCGGGGCTTTTATGTTAATGGTTTTAAAAATATTCTCGGCAATACTTTAAGAGAGGATAGTTTGTTGCTTTTTGCAAAAAACAACGGTTTCAATTATCTCACTCTTTATGATATGTACCTGGTTAATTCTTCAACACCATTAACCAATACTACTTCCGCCCAAACCTTTGCGGCATTTGTTCAAAAAGCAAAAACACAATACAGTGTAACGGAAATTGGAGTGGCCGCCGAAAACTATTCGTTTTTCAGCAGCGTTATACACGTTTATAACCAGCAGCATGCTTTAGCTTCACAAAAGGTGGATGTTTATAATCTTGAATTTGAATTCTGGATCCCCGCCTCGGTTACTGCCGGATCTTATTATTGCACTACTTATTTGCAACCTGCGGCCTGTACTTGCGATACCGCCGGAGCGTTTGTCTTTTATAAAAAAACACTTAAAAGAATTGATTCACTTGCTAATGCCAACAATCATAAATCAGAAGCATATTTTGGTTTTTTTAATGCAGGACAAGGAAAACAGATTGTTCAAAGCGGCGTGGACAGAGTGCTTCTGAGTATTTATATTCCATCGGGAAATTACTCGCCAAGCTATCAGTATAATTATGTTCAACCGCGATTAATTAATCTGGCAAGCGCTAATACAAACATCAAGGTATTAAGCTTATACAGCGCTGAGCCGGCATTTATGCAAAGCTGGGTTAACACAAATCCCTACTTCCAACCCTATAATGATTTTTCAACCAGTTTAGCCGCTGAAACAGGTACGTGGAAAAACTTTATTCAAAAAGAAGGCATTCAATGGTTTGCTTATAACTACATGCCCAAAAAAAATCTTACCACTGGCTTGAATGCGAACATTGACAATGATCTGATAGAAGTTTATCCAAATCCGGTCAGCAATAATTTAAATTTAAAATGTTCTTTAAAAGGAAAGAAAAATTTAGAGGTGTACAATGTTACGGGCAAAATGGTTTTCACCGCTGCAATGCCTGGCGCTGAGGCAACATTTAACCTTGAGTTGGAAAGCGGAGTGTATTTTTTAAAGTTAAAAACTGATCACACTGAAACTTCTTTAAAGAAGCTGGTCGTTATGAAAGACTGATTATTTTAGCACAGTTAATTCTTTTACTATAGCTTTTTCAATAACCGCATATTCTTCAATTTTTTTACCGACATAAATAAAAGCAAGGAGAACTTTTTTATCGGAGACTTTCAGACTCTCATAAATATTGTTTTTATTAAGACGATATGCTTCGCGCATCCTGCGTTTGATCTTATTTCTGTCGTGAGCTTTTTTAAATTGGCGCTTAGGCACAATAAACATAGCCTGAACAGGAAATTGCAGTTGCACCGGTGTTTCAAGTAAAATGGTTTTTACAGGATAACTTAAGTGACTTTTGCCTTTGCTAAATAGAAGATCTATTTGTTTTTTGCTGCATAATCGCTCTTGTTTATGAAAGGTATTGCCCAATAGTTTGATTGGTAAAGATAATTTTTTACTTTTACGGAATAAATTAATTATTTCTTATGGGAAAAGGCGATAAAAAAAGTAAACGCGGAAAAATTCATATCGGTTCATTTGGCGTAAAACGTCCAAAGAAAAAGGCCGTTAAAAAAACCGTTGCTAAAGCTGTAAAAAAAGCGGCTCCAAAAAAAGCTGCCAAGAAAGCTGCAAAAAAAGCTGAATAAAATAAAAGCTGTCTTAAACGACAGCTTTTTTTGAATGAATTAGAGAGGGAGGAAGTGTGGATATATTAGAGTTCAATCAAAAAGCCGCGAGACTAAAAAAAGAAAATGAAAATTTTTATCGCAGGCTAAAATTAAAATCACCAAAAAATCTTGACAACATTGTTCATGAAGCTCACGACAAGGCTTTTGAGAACATTGATTGCCTGAAATGCGCGAATTGCTGCAAAACAACCTCTCCCATTTTTTACCAGCGGGATATTGAACGTGCCGCAAAGGCATGCAGATTAAAAACAGGCGATTTTGTAGATAAATATCTTAAGGTTGATGAAGATGGGGATCATGTTTTAAAACAATCACCATGCTATTTTCTTGATGCCGATAATTATTGCACTATTTATGAAGATCGTCCGAATGCCTGCAGGGAATATCCTCACACTAACAGAAAAAAAATGCAGCAGGTATTAGATCTTACCTTTAAAAATACGCTGGTATGTCCGGCTGTACTTCATATCACCGAAGCAATCAAAAAGCATTTTAAATAATTACTTCACAGTAATTTTTTGTTCCGCCACACTGGCCATATTAAAACGACCAATGGCTTTTGTTTTGGCATCTGCAGGCGACACAATATTTGTTTTCACGTTTTCAGGAGTGGTAGCAAATAAGCCGCCATTATTAATCTGCGCTTGTGCTTGTATAAAGAAAAAGTAATTTTCACGTGAAAGGGAGTGGATTTGAACTTTGCAGGTGCTGAATTTCTTATATTTTTTAAACCCCAGAAATGTAGCCGGTGGAGTAAACAATATGGTGTCTTGTGGCGCGTCGCTAACGGGTCCGCCGGTGCCATCAATACAAAGGTTGATGTCGCCCGAACCGCTGAAAAGTGTATCGTTTCTGAATGTTTTAATCCAGTAATAGTCAGGATTATTATCTGCCTTGTCGCGAGCAAATAACAAACAGGTAAATGAAGAGTCTCTCGAAGGCGGACCAAACCCCCCGTCTTCGGTTGAAGTTAAAATAGTATCAAGAATGGCTGTTCTTTTTTGCATGCTAACAGAAGTGTATGTATAACCATCAATGATTACGTTAAGCCGATAATTGTGATTTACTTTTGCTATTGTATCTGCCGGCGTAACAGGGTACACATAATAGCCATTTGATTGATATGAAAAATTATACTGCGAACCGTTAGTGAGATCTGTAAGTGTTACCAAAGCATTCGTTACAGGGGGGGCTTCGCGATTACTGAAATAACTATCGTTGGTTATAACGCGTATTTTTTGATTTTCCCTGAGATCGTTCACAAACGCATCAATAACAAAAAGTTTAGAGCCCTCGTCGAGCTTAATCTGTACCACATCTTCGCAGGCCATGTGCACCATGAGATAAGAAATGATTAACAGGAATTTGAATGTTTTTTTCATAACTAAAAATTAAAATTATATGTAACCGCCGGTACAATTGAACCAATTACAGAAAACCGTACAGCTTCGGTTTGATTTGGCTCTCCGTCTTTTGCCCTGAAGTAAATACTAAAAGCATTGCGGCGGTTATAGGCATTGTAAACACTGAACACCAGACTCTGTTTATAGCGTCTGTTTTCGTTCTTTTTAAAATTGTAAGTCGCACCCAGATCCAAACGGTTGTATGAGGTGATCCTGTAATTGTTTCGTACCCCTGTTGTATTATATGGTATGTTGTAATTCTGCACCTGGATTTTTGAATTTGGGAAAGTGGCCGGCGTGCCGCTTAGTAACACAAAGTTTGCA
>JAOQAF010000002.1 GCA_025963735.1 Bacteroidota bacterium | reverse complement strand
CTATTGATAATTATCAATTGTTCCCGCATCCTGCCCCGCGTTATCAGTTTGTTATTACACTAAAGGGCAGACTTAAATTTACTGTAAGTAATGGTGCTTCTTTTATACTTGAACCTGGAATAGTATTGGTAGCAAAGGATTTAGAGGGTGTTGGCCATCGCTGGGAAATAATAGAGGGCTCTGAATGGCTCAGGGTATATATTGTGCCCGATCCTTTTGCTCCGGATTTTTTTATTGAAAATCTTCAATCCTGAATTTTCCTCAATGGCGTTAGAATTAATAAAATGTTTTTCTTAATATAAAATTCTGTTTTAAAATAGGACTAATTCTGTACCGGTCTTCTTCATAAAAATCTTTTAATGACGTTAGCTCTTTTACTACGTTATCAACGCCCATTTCATCGCACCACTTTAGCAGGCCTTTAGGATAATTTACCCCTTTGGTCATGGCCATATCAATATCATCACGTGAAGCCACCTTTAAATACAATGTATCCGCGGCTTCATTAATCAGCATAGCAAGAATGCGTTTGAAAATTTGCGTCCCAAGATCTGTGTTTTTTTCAGGTGCTGGCGGCTGCGAATCAGGAGCGTAATTGTAAAAACCTCTTCCGGTCTTCTTACCTAAAAAACCCGCTTCCAATAATCGTTTTTGCGCCAAGGCCGGCTTAAATTTAGGGTCGAAATAAAATTGTTTCCAAACGGTTTCTGTAACAACATAATTAACATCATGGCCTATAAGATCCATTAATTCAAAAGGACCCATTTTAAATCCGCCAATTTCTTTCATGGCCCAGTCAATCGTTGCCATGTCAGCTATTCCTTCTTCATAAATCCGTAACGCTTCGCTGTAAAACGGCCGGGCCACGCGGTTTACAATAAAGCCCGGGGTATCTTTAGTAATTACAGTAATTTTTTTCCAGGAATCTATTAATGTCTTCGAAGCCTTTGTAATTGCTTCATCGGTAGCAATCCCCGGTATAATTTCAACCAACGGCATTATGGTTGCCGGATTAAAAAAGTGAATGCCCATGACTTTTGAAGGTTTCTCACAGGCAGCGGCAATTGATGTAATGGATAAGGAGGAAGTATTAGAAGCTAGAACCGTTTCAGGTTTGGCTATTTTTTCAAGTTCATGAAAAAGTTTCTTTTTTACCTCTATGTTTTCAACGATAGCTTCTATGATAAGATCGCAGATGGATAAGGAGTTTAATGTTTTTACAAATTTTATTTTCGAAAGAATGGATTCAGATTCTTCTGAACTTATCTTTTGTTTCTCTACTAATTTTTGAAGTGAGGATTTTAAATTAATTTCCGCTTTTGCTAATGACGTTTCGTTGTTATCGTAAACTAAAACTGAATGCTTGGCTGTAGCTGCAACCTGGGCTATACCTGATCCCATGGCGCCGCTTCCTACAATACCTATTATTGAATCTTTAGTGAACATAATTTTTTATGAAATTATTTATTTTCAAGTTGCTTTATCTGATGATTAATTTTTTTTGTGTCTTGCCCTGAAATGTTTCTATTTCTACAACGTAAATTCCTTTAAGTAGCTTTGATATATTAACCGTGCAGGCATTATAATTTTTGTTTCCACCGGCAACAATTTGCGATAATGAATTATATAACGTGTAGTTAAAAACTTCGCCCTGTAATTCAATTATTACTGTTTCTTCTGCAGGGTTTGGATAAAGTAATGTATTTAAAAAGGGATTAAACGTATTTAGTCCTGTAGCGCTGCCTATGCAAACAGTTTTTGATGCAGCACATCCGATAGCATCCGTAATATTTACCGTGTAACAGCCTGGTGACAGTCCGTTAGCTGAAGCCGTGTTTCCTCCGGTAGGCAACCAAGTGTAGGTGTAGGGGCTCACTCCCCCCGAAGCAGTGGCAGCGGCGGCACCGTTAGTACATGTACTGCACGATGCGTTTGTATAAGTGATAGAAGACTGTACCTCTTTTACAATAATATTTCCTCCGGATGAAGCGGAGCTTGATCCGTTGCTTGCAGATAATAAGATGTTATAGGTGCCGGGTAAAGCATAGGATACTGTAGGATTAGTAACTGAAGATGTATTTGGAGTTCCACCCGGAAAACTCCATGAATAGCTGGTAGCTCCCTGCGAAGTGTTAGTGAAAATTACTACGCTGCCGGCACACACTGTTCCTTGTGAAATATAACTTACCGTTGGAGATCCCGGCGAAACAGGGTTTTGAAACAAACTTGTTTTTAACATAAAAGCGCCGTTTTTTTGATCGAGCGCGAAAATATTTTTGCTCGGAAAGTAAGGATACATGCCCCATTGCCCGTCATAATTATCACCCGCCCAGTTATTGTTGTTTCCGCCGCCCGCTGGAAAAGTATCGAAAAATCCGGCAAGTACAGGATTTGACGGGTTAGAAATATCATACAGTTGGGTTCCGTCCTGATAGCTGCTGAAAAACACATATTGATTGTTTACAACAAACACATTGTGTGGTGTGGTTTGCGGAAACTGGTTAGCAGTTGCCAGTACCTGAATGTTTGACAGGTTGGTTACGTTGGCTGTTTTAAAAGGCAGACCGGCGGGTACTTCATCTGTAAAAACCAGGGTTTGCCCGTTGGGGGTAATACAGCTGCTGTGGTTATAACCCGAACCCGAATAAGTGGTTAAAGATCCAAGTTGTGAAAAGGTATTTGTTCCTGAATTAAATTTAAATACATACAATCCTTGATTGCCGCACGATGCATATACAGTATCATTTCTTACAAACATATCATGTACATAATTAATAAAGTTTGCATCCTGATTTAATTTTCTTAGAAGAACCGGCGCTGTTGGCGTGGCAAGACTGTAAACGTTCATACTGCTGGTGGTGTTGTTACTGTAAGTGATTCCGGCAACGTATAATTTATTTCCGTCAACCCATAAAGTATGGCCGCGTTTAAAGAGCGACTGGCTGTCATACACTTTATTTACGCCCGCCGGTAAATTACTCATGTCAAAAATCTGAAATGAATTTGGTCCTCCATCATCACTTACAACATAAGAGTACTTCTGATAGGATTTTGTTTCGCGCGAATAGCCGTTAGTGTATGTTCCGGCTGAAAAAGCTGAAACGCTCGGAGTGGCCGGGTTTTTAACATCTTTCAAATAAGTGCCGCTTT
>JAOQAF010000249.1 GCA_025963735.1 Bacteroidota bacterium | reverse complement strand
TTGCTGAAGGGTGCAGTAAACTGAACTTGAATCAAGTCCACCGCTTAAGGCCGAGGCAATGGTTACATCGCTGCGCATTCTTATTTTACATGCATTAAAAAACAGTTCTTTAAAAGCTTCTACCTGTCGGGCATAATCGCTTTCAACTGTAACAAGATGATCCGCGGTATTCCACCAACGTTTAATGTTTAATTCTTTATTGGCAGAAATACTTGCCTGGTGTCCGGGTAATAATTGTTGAATGCTTTTAAAAATTGTTTTTCCCGACGCCTCAATATAAGAGGAAGATTGAATAGCCGTTACTAAGTTTTGTTCATCAAAGCTCCGAGTAAAACCTTCAAGATGTTTAAAGGCAATGGTTTCAGAGGCAAACGCGAATAATTTTCCCGGCAAATAAACATAATGCAATGGTTTAACCCCGTATCGATCGCGAGCCAGGAAAAGGGTTTGTTCTTTTTTATCCCAGATGGCAAAAGCCCACATACCGTTAAACTTAAGCAAGCAGTCTGTTCCGTATTCGTGATAAGCAGCAAGGATAACTTCCGTATCGGTTTGAGTAGAGAACTGGTAACCTTTAGTTGTCAGTTCATTTTTTATTTCAACAAAATTGAACACCTCACCGTTATAGGTAATGGCATATCTACCGAGATAGTGCATAGGCTGTTTTCCTGCTTCAGAAACATCCAGAATAGAAAGACGGCGATGTCCGAGGCCAAGGGAATTATTTGCATACAACTCGTATCCTGATCCGTCAGGGCCCCGGTGTTTCATGCTGTCTGTGAAACGGGTCAAGTCTTCGGTATTTACCGCCTGTTGATTTAAATAATATATGCCTGCGATGCCACACATTAGTTGTTAAGAATTTCGGTAACGGTTTTCAATATTTTTTTTTGGTTACTCGCAGCGCTTAATTCCTGAGCATACTTATGTGTGTTGTTTTTGAAGTTGTTAATATCTGCAATTGAAAGTTTTGTTATTTTTTCCGCCATTGATTTTGGCGAATAATCTTGTGCGACAAATCCTAAATTATATTTTTCGATTACCATTTTCATTTCTGGTGATGGTCCAAAGGCAAGGCAGAGTCTGGCCTGTACATATTCAAATAATTTATTCGGAAGTGCGTTTGTTGTATTAAAATTTACAGGTGGCAAAATGTAGTACCCAATATCGAATTGATTTAAAAATGTACATAATTGAGTTAAAGGAACAGCTTCTAAAAAATTAATGTGTTTAATGTGTTTGAAATCAATTTTCAGTTTTTCATAATAAGCTTTGTCAGCAATAGTCAGCATAAAATTCAATTCATAACGCTCATCTAAAAAGTTAATAAGCGTGGCCATGTTTTCAATATTTCGCTCTTTTAAAGCAATGCCATGGTGAATTATTTTTATTTTTTGAGGATTCACAGCCTTAGGTTCTTGCTCATAAAAATTAGGTGCATTAGTAATAACTGTAGAGTCAATTTTTATAGTTTCAAGAAATTTTTCCTGTATTAAATTGCTCACACAAAACATGTGTTTGCACTTGGGCAAATACCGCTCAAGTAAAAAAGATGCTTTGGCTCCTTCAGTTTCCAGCCATTTTTTATCCTGTTCAAATTCTAAAGGATAATATTCATGGGCATTGAAGATAACAGGTATCTTTTTATCTGCGAGCTTCACAGCCAATGGCAAGGTGTCTACACCATGACTGACGATAAGATCGAATGATCTATTCTTTAAGTTTTCCAGATCAATTTTTCGGGCCTTGGTCCAGTACTGTTGTTCAAAATAAAAAGGCTTATAAAATTGCTTTTGCTTTATGTATTTATAAAAAAACGATATGGGAAGTCTTATAAATGCGGGCTTATTGAAATGCCAATAATTTTTTTTATTTTTTTCAAGGTTCGATGCTAGCGTAATAAAATCCACAGAGTGCTCTTTTGTATCAGAATTGCCGGCAACCGAAATATGATAATTATTTCTTAAAGCTTCAATGGTTCTTAAAACCCGTGGTTGCTTTTGATAATCATTAGTACAAAGGATCAGTATTTTTTTCTGAGCGCGCATTTAATTTGACGTGTAGCTATTCAGCATATACAGCAACCATGGGTTGAGATCCTTCTTGTCGCTCAGCTTATTATCATAAATATATTCCTTCGCTTTTCCGATTTTAGTCTGAGCTTTTTCCGATAGTAAAAAATTGCTTTCCGGAGTTTCAAATCCGACCTTGTTTTTCCGCCAGACAATTTTATCCGGAAGTTTTTTATCAAACGCTTTTCTTAGTAAATATTTTGGCCAGCCTTGTTTAAGTTTAAAATTATCAGGTAATGAGAAAACAAACTCAACCAATTGATGATTTAAAAAGGGCAGTCGGGTTTCCACCGAGTGTGCCATGGAATTTCTGTCGGCATACCTTAAGAGTTGTTGTAACTGGCTCCCGGTTATATATTCTTTTAGTGTGGTAAAAAAATAATTTTGCGGAACAGCTTGTTTAATGTTAAACGCCCGTTTGACCGCACGGTTTATTTTTAACCTGGATGTGTCATTTTTAAAAAGGTCAAGTTCGCCATACTTATGACCATGCATTTGGTTATAGGCTTTTACTTCTGAACTGTACACCGTCGGTCGGTTATAAAATAATTGCTTCAGATAATCAACATAAAAACTTTCATAGCCTCCCAATAGCTCATCTGCGCCCTGACCATCCAATAAAACTGTTACATTATTTTTTCGCGCCAATTGCATTACTTTATACTGGGCAAAAATACTTGCGGATTGAAAGGGTTCATCCTGATGATAAATGATATTATCGATATCGTTTTCAAATTCATTGGCATCTAAAAAAACATCGTAACGTTTCAGATCCGGTAGAAGTTCATTTAGCGCGTCAATGTATTCTCCTTCATCTTTTTCATAGTTTTTAAAGCGGGCCGAAAAAGTAAATTGACCCTGATCTTTCTTTAAGAAGTTTTTATTTACTGAATAAACTATAGCCGAAGAATCGAGTCCGCCGGATAAAGACGATCCTAAGGGAACATCAGAACGAAGACGATTTTGGATGGATTTATTAAAAAGTCTTATAAATTCAGTAACAGCATCAGGAAATGAAATGAAAGTATTGACACAAACCTTATCAAGATTCCAGTAATTTACTATGCTGATCTTTAAGTCCGGAGTGCAAATCAAATAATGTGCGGCTTTGAGGGAAGTGATATTGCTGTAAAATGTTTTTTCAGGTTCTTTGTCATTCAGCACTTCCGAATAATTAATAAAACGTGAAAGCTTCTCAGGGTCTGTTTTTTTTTCTATACCATAGGCCCATAATTGTTTGATCTCAGAAGCGAAGACAAATTGATTTTCATCTTTGTAAAAGTGCAAAGGTTTTTCGCCAAATCGGTCACGAGCGCAAAAAAGCTCCTGTTTATTTTCATCCCAAATTGCAAAGGCGAACATGCCGTCAAAATGGTCAAGGCATTTATAACCGTATTCTTTAAAAGAGACAAGTATAACTTCGGTATCGGTTAAGGTATTAAAGTGATAGCCTCTTTGGATTAATTCTTTTTTTATTTCAATATAATTATAGATCTCACCATTAAAAGTGATATTCAAACCAAGATCATTTCGGTGAAAAGGTTGTTTTCCGTTTTCGGAAAGATCGATAATGGACAGGCGTCGGTGGGCGAAACCTAAATTATTGCTTTCGCTTATCCAACAACCTTCTCCATCCGGACCGCGATGGCTGATAGCGTCCGTCATTTTTTGTAAGCTTTCACGAAGATCAGTAAACCGCTCTAAAGAAATTATTCCTGCAATCCCACACATTATTTTATGAAAAATTAGGCTGAAAGTTTATCGTATCAATTTGTTTGTTCATCAAAAATTTTTTTCAATCCTTCTTCAAGGGTTATTTTTGGTTTCCAGGAAAAAATACGAGCTGCTTTACTTACGTCCGCTACCACATCCATAACTTCGTTAGTACGAATATTGTTCTTAGATTGGATTTGAATATTTTTATAACCTGATACCCGTATAGCAAGCTCCGCAATTTCATTTACACTGTAAGAAATCCCCGAGCCAGCATTAAAAACATCACAGCCCTTATGTCTTACGGTAGCAAATAACAATTCAATAAAATCATCAATAAAAAGATAATCCCGTTTTGGAGTTAAGGATTCCAAATCAAGATTTTTGCCTTTTATGATTTGGTGCATAATTTTAGGAATTAAAAATGTTTGGTCCTGAAATGGACCAAACAAATTAAAGGGTCTTATAATCGCAATATCAATATTAAAGTATTTATGGTAAAACCGGCATAACTCCTCTCCAATAAACTTACTATGATTATATGGCGTATTCGGAGCAACCTCATGCTCTTCATTTATTGGCAATCTGTTAGGCATCCCATAAACATAAGAGCTTACGTAAGTTAAACTGCAATTCATTTTTTTGCAGTAGTCTAACACGTGCTGAGTTCCCATTACATTGACCTGGTAAAAGTCAGAGGGATTTTCCCAACTGTCAGGCACAAAAGTTTTTGCAGCTAAATGAATTACATGATCTATTTTATCACTTTTATTAATCTTGGTATGTTTAATGTCGTCCATAGTTATACGGTGGAAATTAAAAGAATTTTGCTCTTTTTTAAAAAGCTGTTTTCCAACAAAGCCTCCTGCTCCTGTGACAGCAATATTAAGCATGCTCAGGAAATAGTTATTTTGTTATTTGCAAGATCATCTATAGCTTGCATATAGTCATCCGGCCGACCAATATCCAGCCAATATCCTGTATGTAAATGCACATTTGCTGGTGTGCCGGCTTTTATTAAGTCGTGCATCAGATGATCGAAACCATAAGGAACGCCGCTGGGAATAAAATCCAGGATTTTTTTGTTTGCAATATAAATTCCCATACTTACAGTTAAGTTGTAAGTTGGTTTTTCTTTGAAAGCACTAAGTTGATTTTTTTCATTTAGTTCAAGAACACCATACTCACTTTGAAGCACTCTGTTAAATCCGGCGATGGTAAATAAATTTTTATTGGCTGCGTGATTTTCAAATAATTTGGAAAAACTAATGTCTGAAAGTACATCGCCATTCATGATCATAAAATTATCTGGTAGATCTTTAATAAGTTTTAAAGGCCCCATTGTACTTAATGGTCGATCTTCAAGCGAGTAAGTGATGCTCACATTCCATTTGCTGCCATCACCAAAATAAGCTTTAATTATTTCAGCCTGGTGATTTACAGCCAGAATAATTTTTGAAAAACCCGAAACAGCGAGCTTTCTTATTATCACTTCCAGAATAGGATAATCACCTATTGGCATGAGTGGCTTTGGAAGTACTACCGTATATGGTCTAAGCCGGGTACCCTTTCCTCCGGCTAGTATCACTGCTGTTTTAGACATTGTATAGATTTGTTTTATAACGCTTCAAATTGTCACTATTTTGAAACCAGTTGATAGTTTGTTTTAATCCTTCTTCTAATGAATACTTTGGTCGATAAGATGTCATTTGAGAAATAATTGTTATGTCGCTAAGCAATCTGAAAACTTCACTTTTCGCTGGTCGTTTTCTTTCCTCCTGCTCGCTGATAACAATATTGCTTTGCATTAATTTTTTAATTAGTTCAGCAAGATCACCAATTGATATTTCGCTGCCTGACCCAATATTCACCGACATGCCAACTGTAGCATCGCATTTTGCAAGCTCAATAAACCCATTGCAAGTATCTTTTACAAAATTAAAATCCCTTAAGGGACTTAATTCGCCCAGGCTTAATTCTTTTCTTCCTGCAGCAATCTGACTGATAATATTAGGGATTACGGCGCGCGCTGATTGGCGAGGGCCATATGTATTAAAAGGCCTTGCAATAACCACAGGAAAATTAAACGCGTTATAATAACTCATTGCAATTGCATCAGCGCCTATCTTACTTGCACTGTAAGGCGATTGTGGCTGTAATGGATGCTTTTCGTCAATAGGCGCATACAGAGCGGTACCATATACTTCACTTGTAGATGTATGTATAAATTTTTTTACGCCGTTTTCAAAGGATGCCTGTACCATGTTCAACGTCCCCGTTATATTAGTGTCAACATAGCTGGCGGGCGCAACATAGGAGTAAGGTATCGCGATCAGTGCGGCAAGGTGAAATACAACATCAATGTCTTTAGTAATGACTTTGCAGAAAAAAGGATCGCGCACATCACCGGTAACTACCTCCATCTTTTCTAATTCAGTGGAATTCTCCAGCCAACCCCAGTTATTAAAGGAATTATAAAGCGACAGAGCTCTAACTTTACACCCCATTAAGGCTAAAGTTTCTGCTAGATGTGATCCAATGAATCCATCGGCTCCGGTAACAAGGACTCGCGTATTTTTTATTTCAAACGGCATAATATTAGTATTATTTTTTTTTAACTCAGATATGTATCTACAAAATCAGGAACGTTTTTCTCTGCTGTAAATTTTTTCTCAAAATATGCCCGGGCACTTTTTCGTAGTTTCAACTTCGAATCAGATGCACTTGAATTATAATTACGGATTATTTGAGCGGCATCTTTTGGTTCAAAGTCCCTTGGAATCAAAAACCCTGTATTTTCATTCGCTATTTCAGGGATGCCGCACACAGCTGTGCCCAATACCGGAATTCCATGAGCAATAGCTTCTGCTAGAGTAAAAGGAAGGCCCTCCGTCCACGTTGTAGTAATAAACAAATCACATGGTTTCTTTTTATAAAAATCGATTACTGAAGCGATAAAACCTGGAAATACAGATATAACATTTCGCGGCAACGCCCGTGCAGTTTCTTTTATTTCTTCAAGTAAAGGACCCTCACCAATATGTGTCCATTTTATAGGAAAATCAATGTGTTTTAGTATTTCAACGATTAGATGAATTCTTTTTAATTCAATAACATATGAGCATGATACCAGGTGAAAAATGCCTGTCTCATTCAGAGGATTTAAAACAACTGGATTCGGCAAGCCCAGGTACGAGTACTTGACTTTTTTTTTATACGCATAATATAATTTTTTAACAAGATCTGAGCCCCACTTGCTGTTAATTACCAAGTGATCAATTTGCTCCATTTCCATTTCTCTGAATGGAAAAAAACCAAGTTTATTTTGAATAGGATCATAGTCATAACCGAGCCCTCTTGATACCAGTCTATGTTTGATCTTTCCCTGTTTTTTTAAAAGTGCAAAGTGAATAAAGGGCTTATCGAACCAATAGAAATATAAAACATCAGTCAAATTGAGGTAGGTATTATATGAACGTTCAATGAGTTTACTCTCCTCTATCAAAAAAGTTAAATCTATCACACACTTTTTCAGGTTCTTCAGATAATAGCTTTTATTGGTGGTGTTAATTATACAATAAATGAGTGCCCTAGTAATAATTTCCATATTATTTAAAATATAATAGCGGAATTTATGCTGAGGCACAAATTGAATTTTAAGAGGAACAACTGTGCAATTTGAAGGAATTTTTCTAATTGTATCTGCTGGCCACATGGGCATTACAATTACCTTTTCAAAAGCCTTACAAAGTAAAGTTATTTCTGATTCAAGAAATTGCTCGCTTTTTCCGTAGGGAAAAGAACATGTAAATAAGATCAAACTTTTCTTAGCTTTTATTTCCAATTTCACTAAACAATATGTCTAACGGTTTAACAGACTATTTAAAATAACTATTCAGTCTTAATACACTTTTGCCGATTAATAATTTTAGTGACAAAAGATTTGATTGAAAAAATGTAAAATGAACCATATCAAAAAGTCTGATAAATTTGTAAGAAGGAAAGCACTCTTTATATAATGAAATTACCTGCTTCAATTTTTCGGTTTCTTTATTATTTAATAAATTCTGAATTTCCTGATCAAACACCGATTTAAGAGGAATGCGGTTTGGAAACTTGGATTTAATTTTTAGAACATCAAGAGTAATTCTAGGATGACTGGATAATCCGCCTTTAAGTTCACGATAATAAATTAAAATTGCGGGTCTTAGTTTAAATTTATAACCTGCATTTGAAAGCCGCATCCACATATCATAATCTTCAACAATTAAATTTTCACCATAGCCCCCAATTGCTCTGAGCGCTTCTTTTCTCATAGTTACAGCCGGACCGGAAATAAAATTCCCTCTTTCAGAAAGTTCCTTAAAATAGTTTTCGTTTTCAACGACCGGCATATTGGGACTCATCTTAGGAAGGAGTCTACTTTCAGCATCCATTGATTGACTAAAGCCAAAAATTATTGCATAATCATCGGACAGCTGCTCAAAAATTTCTACATCTTTTAAAATACGATCATCCGCTAAAACATCATCACAACAACCAATTAAATATTTTCCTTTCGCTATTGATATTATTTGATTAAGATTCTTAGATACTCCCTGATTGACTGGATTTCTGATAAACCGGCAATTGTAATTGTTTTCTTTAATCCAATTTTCCACTTCGATACTCGGATTTTGGTCGGGCGAACAATCATCCATAATAATGTGCTCAAGATTTGGATAGTTATTTCTTTGAACAGATTCAATTGCTTCAATAATGTATTTCGGGTTTGTATTGTACATTAATGTTAGAACTGTAACAGGAGGATATATCATCGAAAATTATTTAAAATTTCACAAACATAACTAACCTCTTCGATCAACATTGTAGGCCCTATTGGCAATGATAACACCTCGTGATGTATTTTTTCGGTCAACGGCAGATAAAAAGAATTATATTCCGCATAACCTTTTTGTTTATGAGGCGGAATTGGATAGTGGATCAGTGTTTGAATTTTATTCTCCTTTAAATAAGACTGAAGCCGGTCTCTTTCTACACATCTAACTACAAATAAGTGCCATACATGGCCTTCATCAGTATGGCTAAAAGGTAGTCGAATTATTGGATTGGTAATATGTTTAAGGTAATAATCGGCAATCACTCTCCTTTTAGCATTATCCTCGTCGAGATGTTTTAACTTCACGGAAAGAAAGCTTGCCTGAATTTCATCCAGTCTCGAATTAAGACCTATTGAATTGTGTTCATATTTTATTTTTGATCCATAGTTTCTATATGAACGTATTGTATCGGCAAGCAAATCATCATTAGTAGTTATAGCCCCGGCATCGCCTAGAGCTCCTAAATTTTTACCAGGATAAAAACTGAAGCCACTTGCATCTCCGATGTTTCCGCAACGCTTCCCTTTGTAAAATGCGCCATGTGCTTGGGCAGAATCTTCAATGACAAGTAACTTATGATTTTTTGCTAAAAGAAGAATTGGGTCCATTTGACAACATTGGCCATATAGATGTACCGGCATAATTGCTTTTGTTTTCGGTGAAAGCTTATTTTCAGCGGCTTCAGCCTCCATTAAAAAGCTGTTTTCATTCGGCTCAACTAAAACAGGTGTTAACCCTGTTCTTGTAATGGCCATTATGCTGGCAATATATGTGTTTGCAGGAACCAGTACCTCATCTCCGGTTTTTAGTTTTCCAAGATGCTTATATGCTTCCAAAATAATAATAAGAGCATCCAATCCGTTAGCCACACCAATGCAATGCTTCGAGCCGCAATAGCTGGCAAATTGTTGTTCAAACGCACTGTTCTTTTCGCCTAGTATATACCATCCTGAATCGAATACTTCTTTTACAGATTGTAAAAACTGTTCTTCAAAACGTTTGTTGATTTTATGTAAATCTAAAAAAGTAATCATAATTGAATACTATAAAAATCATTTGTAATTGCCCTGGCTCCAAAACTTTCTTTATTTTTGATCAAGCCTTCATTAAGCACGGTGCCAGCTTTTTCTGTGGAAATTCCGAAACTAAAATAGTTATGTGTTGACGTAAATATGCTGATTAAATGATCAGTTAGCATGTCAAGTGCGCCGACCTCCTTACCCTCATCAGTAATGGCTATATACTGTGTATGCACTACCTGATCAGTAATGTATAATATCGTTCCACCAAGACATGAGGTGTCCTTGTAAACAAGAAAAAGTCGAATATTGTTCGGAAAGCGATTGGCAAGCATAATGATTTCAGCGGATGAATGCGTTGGTTTGGCCCTATACTTCAACCATAATAACTCCGCCTCAATTTTCATGAACGATTCATAATCAGTACTTTCTTTTACTTGCAGCAGATGCTTCCGGGCTTTGCTTATATTGTATTTAGTGCCTTTTGTATAACCTGGTTTTTGTTTAAGGTCAATTACAGAGCTAATGTCACGGCGAAAAAGAGAGGCGCTGTTTCTGAAAAGAACATAAAGATCCTCTTGTGCAGGCAGACGGTAAAAAATATATGGAATTGTTTTGTAAACAAAGGTGTGGACATGAGCTTCTTTCAGATAATCCTTTAGTTTTTCAAAAGATTCCATTAGGAATGAAGCAGTTACTCTTGGATGTGTAATAAAGCCACCATAGGTGAGGCCAGCATGTGAGGTAAGAATGCCCTCTGTTTCAGACGCAGGTAAGAGGCTTAACAACTCATCGTTTTTAAAAAACAAAAGTGAATGATCGGTAAAACGGTCAGCATGATATTCCATATAGTTCCGGTCAAACAAAAACATCCCATTTCTGGACTCTCTGACAAATCCGTTCCAGGTTTCAAACATATCTGCTTTATATCGTTTTATGTTTATCATGGAGCAACTTAGCCGTTATAAATAAGATATGAACGATCCGGCAGAATGCGCGATCTAATCAATGTGCTTTTTTGTAATAAACCAGATTCTTTCAGTGCAACCGTTTCTCCCGGATACTCATTCGCGTTCAATTCATCAAATACAATAACTGAACCTTTTACCATATTGGGCAGGCATTGTTCAAGAATAACCTTTGTGGGTTCATAAAGCGCCACGTCAATGTAAACAAGACTGATTAGCTCGTGCTTGTTTTTCTCGCAGTATTCTGGTAAGGTTTTTAAAATATCGCCTTCAACAAGTTCATATTTTTTTATATGTGACATTATGTTCTCGCGCTCATGATAATCCATCAATTCTCCAAGGTGCGTTTTATAATTTTCTGCTGTAGAATATGCACCTTGCTTTATTGTATCGGAAAGATTATCATTTTGCGCCGGAAGAGGGTAACCTGTAAATGTATCGAAACCGACCACCTTGCGTGTAAAATTATAAGGTTCGTGGACGGCACGCAAATTATAGAGCACAGTCACGTCCTGGCCCCACCAGGTACCAAATATCATTATATTACCAGGAATGTTAATGATGTGTCTGTAAGCTTCGTCCAGGAACAATAATTTGGATAAGGCCGAACTTCGCATATATAAACCTGAATTGATTAGCATTTCATCGTCAGGAATTGGAGAATGACTATAAAGGTCATATAGTTTCTGACGATTTTCTTTTTGTGTTAGTGTTGTTTTGTTGTGTGGTGTATAATTTCCCATTATATTTTATTTATTTAATACTGCTAAGCCAAAACCATCTTTTCCCATTTCATTACCATTGTAAACCATATAAACTTTATTATTTGTTTGGAATAATGCCCCATATGAGACCCATTTATCATCCCAACCTGAAGCAGAGGGATGAAAATTCAACACCGCATCATTCCTGTTCCAGTTTTTGCCATTTGAAGAAGTTGCATAACCCATTTCGTATCTTCCTTGTTTATCGCCCCATGTAAAAATAATTTGGTACTCACCATTCTCCTTATAAACGCGCGGACGACCGAGCCGATATTCATTAGGCAAAGTAAAAGTGATGCAATCCGAAGAGGCGCTCTCAAAACACACTCCGTCTTGCGATTCAATATATTTAACGTTGTATGATGGGTACTGAACCCCGTTAATTTCTTGCCAGTCACTACCGGCGCCGAGCCAGCACTTATATTTTCCCTCATCTTTCATAACCGTGTGTACGGCATTAAAAAAAAGAGCGTTGTCCCTTCTGTCCAAAACAGGCACATTACTCACACGCTTAAAAGTTTCTCCTTGGTCTTCACTAACAGCAAGTCCGGTAAACGCCAGGAATTTAACTTTACTGACAAGTTGAAAACCTACATAATACATTCGTAATTTATCGCCATCCTGAATAATATCGCCAAGAATAACACCATTATCATCAAAAGTACCTGGAGGTCCAATGTCAAGTGCAGGCTTTTCTGAAATGCGAATTATTTTAGTCGGATCAGACCGGTCCAGATCAACAAAACCAATCCTGCTTACACCTTCAGCATCTCTAAAGCCGGCATAGACTCTGATTTTATCAGAAAATACTACTGGTGTAGGAGTTAAAGCTGAGTGTAATTTCCAAGCATCGAATCCATCTGATCTATATATTAGCCCTAATTTGGTCCAATT
>JAOQAF010000238.1 GCA_025963735.1 Bacteroidota bacterium | reverse complement strand
CAGATTTATAAAAAATTATCTGCGATTATATGGCGTAACCAAAGTGAATGGCATACTGGGAGACCTGGGCGTTTCATCTCATCAGTTTGATGAAGCCTCAAGAGGTTTTTCCATCCGGTTTGATGCCGAACTGGATATGCGAATGAATAAAGAAAATTCATTGACAGCCAAAAAGATTATTAATGAATACCCTGAAAAAAAACTTATTGAAATTTTCAGAGCTTACGGTGAGATAATCAATGCGCCACGGCTTACCCAGTTAATTGTTGCGGCGAGAAATGAAAAAAGTATTAATACAACCGAAGAATTAAAAGAGGCGATTAAGTCAGTTACTCCAATTTTTGAAGGCCATAAATATTTAGCAAAAGTGTTTCAATCATTGAGAATAGAAGTGAATCAGGAAATCGAAGCTTTAAAAGAATGTTTAACACAATGCATTGAGTTGCTTGAAAAAGATGGAAGACTGGTAATGATCTCCTATCATAGTTTGGAAGACAGGTTGGTTAAAAATATTATACGTGCGGGTAATGTTGAAGGGAATGAAGAAAGAGACATCATTTTTGGCACAACAAAAAAAGTTTTTAAAAATTTAACCTCAAAACCTATTCTGCCATCAGAAGAAGAAATTAAAATCAATACAAGAGCAAGAAGTGCAAAATTAAGAGTAGGAATAAAATTATAAAGCACCAAACAAAAGTACGTGGCAAATAAATACAGGGAAATAACAAAAAATGATATTGAGGAAATTGCGGTTGAAAAAACTGTGGTGACTGAAACTCCTGTGTCCGCTAAGTCTGCCAGGCCACGTAAAAAAGGTGTTTTGGCCAAAGGTCTGGGCTCTGTATTCAGCGGTACCTTTCTATCCAGCGATAAAACATTAAAGCATTTGCCATTCATTTTATTTCTTGCTCTGATCGCGATTTTTTACATAGCCAATGGATATTACGCTGATGATAAAATACGTGAGGTGAACAAAGTGTCTAATCAGTTAAAAGAATTGCGGTCGGAATATATTTCAACTAAAAGCGATTTAATGTTCGCGAGCAAACAGAGTGAGGTAGCCAAAGCCGCTGAATCAATGGGATTAAAAGAACCTGTTGTACCTCCAACAAAAATTCAGGTGGATAGCGCAGAGCTTTATAAAAAAGGTAAATAAAATTGGAAAACAGAAAACAAATATTAACCCGCAGTTACGTTGTATATGTTGGCATGTGTTTATTTGCCATCGGCATACTATACCGTATTTGTATCATTCAATTTTCTGAAGGAAAAGAATGGCGCGCCAAAGCAGACGCGTTCACTACAAGTCTGGTTACCATAGAAGCGGTAAGGGGAAATATTTTTGATGTGAACGGCGCTTTACTTGCTACCAGCTTGCCATATTATGAAATTGCAGTTGATATATGCGCACCCGGAATTGATGACAAGTTATTTAAGGCAAAACGCGACTCTCTCGCCACATGTTTAAGTAATTTGTTTGGAGACAAAACGGAGAGACAATATTCAAGAATACTAAGTAAGGCACGCACAGCTAAAGACCGTTATGTTGTTTTGCAGAGAAACGTATCCTACAAAGATCTTCAGGTATTAAAAACGTTTCCGATTTTCAAAAAGGGTAAACGTGGCGGATTAGTAACGTTACAAACAAACCGGAGGGAGCGGCCTTTCCAGCTGCTGGCTGCCCGCACCATTGGTATGTCAAGGCCCGGAATTAAGCCTGTTGGATTGGAGGGGGCGTATGATTCCATTCTAAAGGGTGAAGGCGGAAAGCGTTTAATGCAAAAGATAGCCGGAGATGTGTGGCGTCCGATTAATGATGAGAATGAAGTGGAGCCAAGAGATGGTAGCGATCTTTATACCACTATTGATATCAATATTCAGGATGTGGCGGAACACGCGTTAGAAAAAGCCTTGATAAAAAATCAGGCCTCACATGGTTGTGCAGTTTTAATGGAGGTGAAAACCGGCGCCATTAAAGCCATTGCGAATCTGTCTAAAACAAAAGGCGATTCCCTTTCGTATAATGAAAATTTAAATTATGCGATTGGTTTTGCAACGGAGCCGGGTTCAACTTTTAAACTTGCATCCTTACTTGCGGTAATGGATGAATATAACGTTAGTTTGGAAGAAAAAGTAAACGTTGGCAATGGTGAAGTTACCTATTACAACAAAACAATAAAGGATGCGCATCCTCCTAAGAAGCCTATCCTAAGCGTTCAGGAGATTTTTGAAACGTCTTCTAACGTAGGTGTAAGTAAAATCATCACTAAATATTATTCAAAAAATCCGCAGCGATATGTAGATAAAATCAAATCATTTCATTTAAATAAAAAACTGGGACTCTCCATTCCTGGTGAGGGAAATCCGTTGATTAAGGATGTAAAGGATAAAGACTGGTCGGGAGTTACTTTACCGCAAATGAGTTATGGTTACGAAACCTTATTAACTCCTCTGCAAACAATGGCCTTGTATAATGCAGTAGCTAATGATGGTAAAATGGTTAAGCCTCATTTTGTAAGAGAAATAAAACGCAACGGGGTTACTACTAAACGTTTTGAAACTGAAGTTTTAGTAGAACAGATTGTTAAGAAGGAAACAATAAAGAAAGCCAAACAAATGCTTGAAGGTGTAGTGCAGAACGGAAGTGGTAAGGGGTTAAATATTACTGCCTTTAAAGTAGGAGGTAAAACAGGAACTGCGCAAATTGCCAAGATTGGAAAAAAAGGATATGGTACAACATACGGTGCTCCCGGCGACCGTGACTATCAGGCTTCTTTTGTTGGATACTTTCCTGCTGAGAATCCGCTTTATACCTGTATTGTAATTATTAACTCCCCAAGTAATGGAATATATTACGGCGGGTTGGTTGCGGGCCCGGTTTTTAAAGAGATTGCAGAAAAGGTTTACTCCAGCAGTGTTGATTTTATTCAACCTATCAATCATAAAAAAGATCTTTTAACCAAAACTCCTGGTGTTATCACAACTAAATCAAATGAATTAAATGGCATTGCAAAAGCATTCTTTTTACCGGTAAATAAAACTGATTCAGATAAGTATGTAACTCAATACCGTCAGGATACAACTAAAATTACACTATTAGAAAATTCAATTGAATCTCAATTAAAGAAGGGTCTGATGCCTAATTTAACTGGTCTTTCCGCAAAGGATGCTTTGTTTCTACTTGAGAATCATGGTCTGTCTGTTCGTATTGTGGGTTTTGGAAGTGTAAAAAAACAAAGCATTGACGCGGGTCAAAAAATTGGACGAGGAAATAAAATAACGCTTACTCTGAGTTAAATGAAATTGCTAAGCGACATATTATATAAAGTAAAATTGGAAGAAGTAATAGGCTCAACACATATGGCCATTTCTTCTGTAACGTTCGATTCGCGCACAGTAAAAAAAGATTCATTGTTTGTTGCAACCTCGGGTATAAATTCAGATGGTCATTCTTTTATTGAAAAAGCTATTGAGAATGGTGCCATCGCTGTTGTTTGCGAATTACTCCCCTTAAAAAGAAATGAATCAGTCACTTATGTAAAGGTTACTGATTCTTCATTGGCCTTAGGTATAATTGCCTGTAATTATTTTGATAATCCATCTGAAAAAATAAAACTGGTTGGTATAACCGGAACTAACGGCAAAACTACTACTGTAACTTTACTTTTTAATTTGTTCAGATCCCTTGGATACTCTGTGGGTTTATTGTCCACGGTACACAATAAAATTAATAACACTGTTATACCTGCTACGCATACAACCCCTGACGCTTTAGTATTAAATGAATTACTAAGCACCATGGTAGAACAGGGTTGTGAATTTGCCTTTATGGAAGTTAGTTCACACGCTGTAGTTCAAAACAGGGTTGCTGGAATTTCTTTTACAGGCGCTGTTTTCAGCAATATAACACATGATCACCTCGATTATCACAAAACCTTTGCAGAATACATCAAAGCAAAGAAAAAGTTTTTTGATAATCTTCCCAACACAGCTTTTGCATTAACCAACCGTGATGATAAGAACGGAAGTGTAATGCTTCAAAATACAAAAGCCAATACTTACACCTACGGGTTACGTAATGTGGCGGATTATAAATGCAAAATTATTGAAAACCATTTGAACGGTTTGCTTTTAAATATCGACGGCCAGGAAGTATGGGTAAAACTGATTGGAACTTTTAATGCGTACAATGTTCTGGCGGTATACGCTGCTGCAGTATTATTAAAGCAGGATAAAACAAATATCCTTACAGCACTTAGCAATTTAAATTCTGTTGAAGGAAGGTTTCAGTACATCAAGTCTCCGAATGGTGTGATTGGAATAGTTGATTATGCTCATACTCCTGATGCTTTAAAAAATGTGCTTGAAACAATAAAAGATATTCGTACAGGCAATGAACAGGTGATTACCCTCATAGGTTGCGGTGGCGACAGGGATTCGACAAAACGCCCCGTAATGGCAGCCATTGCGTGTGAATATAGCACTAAGGTGATTTTGACTTCAGATAACCCGCGCAGTGAAGATCCGGAAGATATTTTAAATCAAATGCAAAAAGGAGTTAGTCCGGTAGATGTAAAAAAGACGTTACGAATTACTGATAGAAGAGAAGCAATAAAAACAGCGTTGAGTTTAAGCAACAGCGGCGATATTATTTTAGTTGCCGGTAAAGGACATGAAAAATATCAGGAAATAAAAGGAGTTAAACACCCTTTTGATGATTTTGAAATTCTAACAGAAACTATAAAAACACTTGGCATTTAATGTTATATTATTTATTTCAATATTTAGATAAAGCGTTCGACTTCCCGGGAGCCGGAGTGTTTCAATATATTTCCTTTCGCGCGGCAATGGCTCTTATATTTTCATTGCTTATTTCCCTCGTATTCGGTAAACGTATAATTGATTTTATTCGCAAAAAACAAATTGGTGAAACTATCCGTGAACTTGGTTTGGAAGGACAAAAGCAAAAGTCAGGAACTCCCACAATGGGAGGTTTAATAATTATTGCGGCCATTATAATTCCTACTTTATTATTTGCCAAAGTTTTAAATGTGTATATCGTTTTAATGCTGATAACAACTGTGTGGTTGGGTGGCATTGGTTTTCTTGACGATTACATCAAAGTTTTCCGAAAAAACAAAGATGGTCTTAAAGGAAAATTTAAAATAGTGGGGCAGATTGGAATCGGTTTAATTGTTGGGAGCGTTTTATATTTTCACCCGGATGTAGTTACCAAAGAGAGAACCACGCATAATGAAAAAGAAGCCTGGGCCATGTCAAATCCCAACGCTGAAAAAGATTTAAGAGTACCTAAATATGCACCTGTAGCGGTAAAAAACCTTAAAACAACAATTCCTTTTCTTAAAAACAATGAGTTGGATTACGAAAAATTTGTTTCCTGGATCTGTGACGACTGCTCAAAATATGGTTGGCTTATTTTTATTCCAATGGTAATTTTAGTTGTTACTGCGGTTTCAAATGGTGCAAACATTACTGATGGTATTGACGGCCTGGCTGCTGGAAGCAGTGCTATCATTGGAATTGTTTTAGGTATACTGGCTTATGTTTCAGGTAATATATTTTTCGCTGATTACCTGAATATTATGTATATCCCGAATTCAGGAGAACTTGTAGTTTTTATTGCAGCTTTTGTTGGTGCCTGTATCGGCTTCCTTTGGTACAACGCCTTTCCCGCTCAGGTATTTATGGGAGATACCGGTAGTCTCGCCATTGGCGGTATCATTGCCGTATATGCAATCGCTATCCGGAAAGAATTATTAATTCCCATTTTATGCGGTGTTTTCTTTGTTGAAAGTGTTTCTGTAATTCTTCAGGTTGGATATTTTAAGTTTCAAAAAAAGCGAAAAGGATTAGAGTTCGCCCAAGCCAACCGTTTATTTAAGATGGCACCCCTTCATCATCATTATCAAAAGGTTGGGTTTCATGAATCTAAAATTGTTATGCGATTTTTTATTATAGGTATTGCTCTGGCTGTTTTAACGTTTGTAACATTAAAATTAAGGTAGTGACAAAACGCATTGCAATATTAGGGAGTGGCGAAAGCGGGGTTGGCAGTGCAATATTAGCAAAACTGAAAGGCTTTGATGTTTTTGTAAGCGATAAAAGTTTAATTAAAGAAAAGTATAAAGCGCAGTTAATAGAAGAAAATATTTTGTTTGAAGAAGGAACCCATACCGAAGAGAAAATTTTGAACGCCTCAGAAGTGATCAAAAGCCCGGGTATTCCTGATAAGGCAGAGATGGTTCAAAAACTTCGCGCTAAAAATATCCCTGTTATTTCTGAGATTGAATTCGCAGGAAGGTATACCTCGGCAAAAACAATTTGTATTACGGGGTCCAACGGTAAAACAACTACCACTCTTCTTACTTATCATATTTTAAAAAAAGCGGGTTATAATGTTGGGCTTGCAGGGAATGTGGGCAAAAGCTTTGCCCTTCAGGTGGCAAGAGAAAACTTCGATTATTATGTTTTAGAACTCAGCAGCTTTCAGCTCGACGGTATGTTTGCGTTCACCGCCGATATTGCAGTATTGTTAAATATAACACCTGATCATTTAGACAGGTACGACTATAAATTTGAAAATTACGTTTCTTCCAAATTCAGAATAACACAGAACCAACATGCCGACAATTATTTTGTGTATTGCGCCGACGATGAAGCAATAACCACCTTCATGCATACGCACAAAATTAATTCTACTCTCATTCCATTTAGCATCAAGAAAAAAATTGATGGTGACGGAGCATTTTTAACCAATAACCAAATAACCCTTAATTATAAACCAAACCAAACCCAACCCTTAATTATGACAATTGAACAACTAGCATTACAAGGTAAACACAATGTTTACAACAGCATGGCGGCATCATTGGCTTCGCGTATTGTTGACGTACGTAAAGAAATTATCCGTGAAAGCCTTCAGGATTTCCAGAACATCGAACATCGCCTGGAATTTGTGGCTTCTATTAATGGCATTGAGTTTATTAACGACTCCAAAGCAACCAATGTTAATTCAACATGGTACGCCCTTGAGAGCATGCAAAAGCCTGTTGTTTGGATCTGTGGCGGTCAGGACAAAGGAAACGATTATAACGAATTATCTGAATTGGTAAAGTCGAAGGTAAAAGCTATCGTTTGCATGGGCAAAGACAATAGTAAAATTATTGAAGCCTTTAAAGGTATAGTTGATGTAATTGTTGAAACTGATAACGCTTCCGATGCTGTTGCAGCTTCTTATAAAATTGGAAAAAAAGGTGATGTTGTTCTTTTATCTCCTTGCTGTGCAAGCTTTGACCTGTTTCAGAATTATGAAGATCGCGGCATGCAATTTAAAGGTGCAGTTCGTTCACTTTAAAATTTAAAATTTAACCATGAAGTTATTTAACTATTTAAAAGGCGATAAGGTAATATGGGCAATCATGTTCCTGTTATCCTTATTGTCTATTCTGGTGGTTTATAGCGCTGTGGTAACATTAGCTCATAAATTCAAACAGGGAAATACTGAATATTATTTAATAAAACACTTTGTCATAATTGCATTGGGTTTTGGTATAGCATATGTGTTTCATAAAATAAAATATACAGTGTTCAGCAAAATGGCGCAGATAGGCTTCATACTTTCCATACCTCTGCTGCTTTATACGTTGTTGAAAGGCGTTAGTGCAGGCGAAGCTTCAAGGTGGCTTGAAGTTCCGGGTTTGGGCTTAACCTTTCAGTCTTCTGACATTGCCAAGCTTATGCTTTTAATTTATGTGGCCAGGGTACTAACGGTTAAGGCAAAAGAATTAAAAGATTTCAAATCGGTTCTGAAGTATTTAATGATACCAATTGGAATTATTTGCGCTTTAATTTTACCGGCTAATTTTTCTACCGCTGCTTTGTTGTTCGTTAACTGTTTGCTTTTAATGTTCCTCGGAGGAATACAAACAAAAATTATTCTTAAAATATTTGGCATCTGCGCTTTAGCGGGGGCCATGTTTTTTGCATGGATCATGATGGCGCCGGAATCAATTCCCGGTGGAAGGGGACCAACCTGGAAAGGAAGGATTGAAAGCTTTTCAAAAGGTGATGCAAAAAGTAATTACCAGAGTGAGCAGGCTAAAATTGCAATAGCTACTGGCGGTGTTATTGGTAAAGGCCCCGGTAACAGCACTCAGCGAGCCTTTTTGCCGCAGGCGTCGTCTGATTTTATTTACGCGATCATTATTGAAGAGTACGGTTTGTTAACCGGATTTATCATGTTATTTCTATATATGATTTTATTATACCGCGGGGTTAAAATATTACGGGATAATGAAAAACCGTTTGGGAGCTTTGTTGCCATCGGACTCACTTTCAGTCTTGTATTTCAGGCTCTGGTAAACATGGCAGTGGCAGTTAATCTTTTTCCGGTTACGGGCCAGCCTTTGCCAATGGTTAGTATGGGCGGAACCTCTATTTGGTTTACAATGATTGCAATGGGTATTATATTAAGCGTAAGTAAAAGCATAGAAGATAAAACGGAAGAAAAACTTGAAACAGCTTAAAGTTATATTAAGTGGTGGTGGCACTGGCGGACATATATTTCCGGCGGTGGCAATTGCGAACGAACTTAAAAAACTTGTTCCTCACGTGGATATTCTTTTTGTAGGAGCATTAGGTAAAATGGAAATGGAAAAAGTTCCGGCGGCTGGCTATCGTATAATTGGTGTGCCAATTGCAGGCTTGCAGAGAAAATTTTCCCTCTCAAATTTTAAACTTCCTTTTCTTATTATTCGCAGCATCTTTAAAACAAAAAATATAATCCGCGAATTTAAACCCGATGTTGTTGTTGGTACAGGTGGCTATGCAAGCGCGCCGGTACTCCGGGCAGCTACGCGAAATGGTATACCTGCCTTACTTCAGGAACAAAATTCATATGCGGGCATTACCAATAAATTATTGTCGAAAAAAGCCATGAAAATATGTGTGGCTTATGAGGGGATGGAAAGATTCTTCCCGAAGGAAAAAATAATTTTAACCGGAAATCCTGTTCGTGAAGATGTAACCAATACTTCAGGAAAAAAACATGAAGCGGTTACTTATTTTAATCTGAATGCGCAAAAGCAAACCATTCTTGTAATTGGCGGGAGCCTTGGTGCAAGAACAATCAATGAGGCGGTTGGTGGCGGCCTTGTAGAATTGGAAAAACACAATGTGCAGCTTATCTGGCAAACAGGCAAAACTTATTTTGAAAAGGCAACAGGTTTAACGCAAAAATACAAGGATAAAAATATTTTTGCCTTTGATTTTATTTCACGCATGGATCTGGCTTATGCCGCGGCAGACATCGTCATATCTAGGGCCGGAGCAAGTTCAGTATCAGAATTATGTAATATAGGAATGCCCTGCATTCTTGTTCCTTCGCCAAATGTGGCCGAAGACCACCAAACTAAAAACGCAATGGCGCTTGTAAATAAACAGGCGGCGTTATTGGTAAAAGATAATGAGGCTGCTTTAAGCTTAATTAAAGTTTCATTGGATCTGATCACTAATACAGAAAAAAGAAAAGTATTAAAAGAAAATATAAGTCGACTTGCATTTCATAATTCAGCCAATGTAATTGCAAAGGAAGTTTTAAAACTAGCCGGATATAGCTTACATGAAAATTCTTGATTATAAATTATATTATTTCCTTGGTGTTGGCGGCATTGGTATGAGCGCTCTGGCAAGGTATTTTAATCACTATAATAAAAAGGTTTTTGGCTACGATAAAACATCTACTCTTCTTACATCGCAGCTGGAGGAAGAAGGAATTAACTGCCATTATAACGATAATCCCGGATTAGTAAAAGACATCCTCAGCTTGTTTAAAAAAGAAGAAGTGCTGATAATTTATACGCCTGCAGTTCCGAAAGAGCATACTGAGTACCAGTTTCTGATTGAAAATAAATATACCGTGTTAAAACGGTCGGAAGTTTTAGGTGAGATAACAAAACAATTTAAAACGATAGCTATTGCCGGAACCCATGGCAAAACCACAACCACCACACTGGTGACACATCTTTTAAAAAGCGCCGGTATCAATTGTTTTTCTTTTATGGGAGGAATCTCAAAAAATTATAACACCAATCTTTTACTCGGTGAAATAAATGATAAAGATACTTATGTGGTGGTAGAGGCTGATGAATATGATCGTTCATTTTTAACCTTGCATCCCCAAATAGCAGTGATAACAAGTGTAGACGCCGATCATCTGGATATATATGGTAATTCCGATAGTGTTAAGGCCGGTTACACCCTTTTTGCCAATCAGGTTAAAGAGCATGGAACACTGATTGTTAAAAAAAATGTTGATAACGATTTAACTCTCTCAAATAAACGCCTCATCTACTCACTAAATTTAGATACGGAATATTGTGCCAGATCAATAACAATTGAAAATGCTCAGTTTTTCTATGATATCCAAAGCCCTGTTGAACCTATTTTAAATGTAACACTTGGTTTACCCGGACTGCATAATGTGGAGAATTCAATAGCCGCGGTGGCCATTGCTCAGCAGTTAGGAATTAAAGGGGATGTTATAAAAGAAGGTTTACGTTCTTTTAAAGGTGTAAAGAGAAGATTTGACTACAGAATAAAAACTGATGCGTTAGTTTATATCGATGACTATGCACACCACCCTGAGGAACTGAAAGCTACGATTGGATCAGTCAGAAAATTATATCCTGGTAAAAAGATAACTGCAATTTTTCAGCCCCATCTTTTTTCAAGAACCCGTGATTTTGCTGATGCCTTTGCTGAAAGTCTTGATATGCTGGATGAATGTATCTTACTGGATATTTATCCCGCACGCGAAAAACCTATTGAAGGTGTGACTTCAGAAATGCTGCTTGGTAAAATGAACTTAAAAAATAAAAAAGTGTTGAGTAAGCAGGAAGTATTGACGTATATAAAACAAGAGAAGTTAGATGTGCTTTTAACGATGGGGGCCGGAGATATAGACGGTATGATTGAGCCGATCGAAAAAATGTTGATGAAATAATAAAACAAATTGAAACAAATAAATTATAAGAAAATATTCGTTAGTGTTCTGTGGGTTACAGCCATGGCAGGGATTACGGTATCCATGGCTTTTGTTTCAAGAAGTGAAAAAAATGTTATGGTAAAGAACATTAACGTTTCTATACATAACAATGATGAGAATTTATTTTTAACTGAAAAGGATGTTAAAGACTTTTTGAGCGCCAGAAATGAACCGTTGCTGAACAGTAGTTATAAAAGTATTAGTATTCCTCAAATAGAAAAAGCACTAAACTCTCATCCGGCTATTGAAAATGCTGAAGTGTCAGGTGATATAAATGGCGAAATAAAAATTGATGTAACACAACGGACACCGGTGTGCCGTATAATAAATCTTGATGGTGAAAGTTATTACATTGATGCGCAATCCAAATTAATGCCCTTAAATGATAATTATTCGGCAAGAGTAATCATTGCCAGTGGATTTATAACCGAACCATATGCCAGACGCTACCAATTTAGCGTAAAACAAATAAAAGAAAATAAAATATTCAGCGAATTAAGTGTATTGGATGATGTGCTGGATGTTGTTAATCATATACAGGGTGATTCTTTGCTGACTTCTTTAATTCATCAGGTTTTTGTGAATGAAAACAAAGAATTGGAACTTTTTCCTGCCATAGGAGATCACAAAATTATTTTCGGAAATACGGAAGACCTACCTGAAAAATTCAATAAACTCAAGCTGTTTTATACTCAGGGTTTAAACAAGTCTGACAGCTGGAATAAATATTCAACGATCAATTTAAAATATAAAAATCTGGTGGTTTGCACCAAAAAATAACAATATGGAAAAACAATCAAGTCAAAACAACCAAAACTTAGCATCTGAACTGGTGGTTGGTTTAGATATTGGAACAACCAAAATTGCCGCGATAGTTGGCCGTAAAAATGAATTTGGAAAAGTTGAAATCCTGGGTGTTGGTAAGTCCGAATCATTAGGTGTTAGTCGTGGCGTTGTTGTTAACATAGAGCAAACAGTTGCTTCTATCAGAGCGGCTGTTGTTATTGCGGCTGATAAAGCAAATGTTGATATTGGCGAAGTAATTGTTGGTATTGCCGGTCAGCATATTAAAAGCATGCAACACCGCGGTATGATTACCCGTCAAAGCCTTGAGGATGAAGTTTCGCAGAAAGATGTAGATCATTTAATTGATAACATGCACCGTTTGGTAATGAGTCCCGGAGAAGAAATAATTCATGTAATTCCACAAGAATATATCATTGACAGCGAGTCTGGAATTAAGAATCCTATTGGACATGCGGGAATACGGTTAGAAGGAAATTTTCATATAATAACAGGACAGGTGAGTGCGGTTAAAAATATTTTTAAATGTGTTAATCGTGCCGGCCTCGAAACTGTCGATCTTCATCTTGAACCTTTGGCCAGCGCAGATGCTGTTTTGAGCGACGAAGAAAAAGAAGCCGGTGTTGTATTGGTAGATATCGGTGGAGGAACTACAGATGTAGCTATTTTTTATGACGGGATAATAAGGCATACAGCCGTGATTCCTTTTGGTGGAAATATTATTACTGACGATATAAAGGAAGGCTGTGGTATTATCAAAACTCAGGCGGAACAATTAAAAGTTCGCTTTGGTTCAGCTCTTGCTCAGGAAAATCAGGAAAATGAAATTATTTCAATTCCGGGTCTCCGCGGACGTCCGCATAAAGAGATCTCAATAAAATTTCTGGCCCAGATTATTCAGGCAAGAATGGAAGAGATTCTTGAATTTGTATTGTTCGAAATTAAGAGCAGCGGATATGAGCGTAAACTTTCGGCAGGAATTGTTGTAACAGGCGGCGGATCTTTACTGAAGCATTTACCACAATTAGTGATGTTAACTACAGGTATGGATTGCCGGATTGGTACGCCAAATGAGCATTTGGCAGGAAATGACGACGAATTAAAAAATCCGTTATACGCTACGGGGGTTGGCCTGGTGATGAAGGGAATTGAGAAATATGAACGTGATGCCAAGCGCGGAATTAATATCAGTAAAAGTGAAGTTGTTACTGAAACAAAAACGGAAGTGGAACATACTCGTGAAAAGAAAAAAGTTATCGGTCACTCCAAGAAAAAAATAGGAAGTTTTTTTGAAAACATTTTCAAGAGTGCCCAGGATTGGATTAGTGATGATATTGAATAACAAAAAATAACAAAGTATAAAAGAATAACCCTTTAATTAAAACATAATAACATGATGCAATTTGAATTACCACAGGAAGAAAACTCCATCATTAAAGTGATTGGTGTAGGCGGCGGCGGAAGCAACGCTGTTAATCATATGTACCGTTTAGGTATTAAAGGGGTTGATTTTATTGTTTGTAATACCGACCGTCAGGCTTTGGAAAAAAGTCCGGTTCCTAACAAAATTCAGTTGGGTAACCAGTTAACAAAAGGATTGGGCGCAGGTTCTATTCCCGACGTTGGCCGGAATGCCGCGCTTGAATCCATTGATGAAATTAAAAGTTATTTGGGGGAAGGAACCCAAATGGTATTTATTACTGCAGGTTTAGGCGGTGGTACCGGTACCGGTGCCGCTCCTGTAATTGCAAGCATCGCAAAGGAATTAGGTATACTAACGGTGGGCATCGTTACCATTCCATTTACTTTTGAAGGAAAAAAGCGCCGCGCACAAGCTGAGCTTGGACTCGAAGAAATGAAAAAGTACGTGGACACTTTGTTAGTTATTGGAAATGACAAATTACGAGAGATCTACGGAAATTTAAAAATGAGCGAAGCTTTTGAGCATGCTGATGATGTATTAACGGGCGCTGCAAAAAGCATTGCCGAAATTATCAGTCTTCACATGCATATTAACGTTGATTTTAATGACGTTAAAACTGTTATGCAGGATAGCGGTGTTGCCATTATGGGCTCTGCCGTTGCAAGTGGCGAGAAGCGCGCTATTAAAGCGGTTGAACAGGCACTTAACTCACCATTATTAAATGATAACGATATAAGTGGGGCACGTCATGTACTTCTTAACATTATGAGCGGAAGCGATGATATAGATATGGATGAATTTGGTGAGATCACTGATTTTATTCAGGAAGCTGCCGGCGGAACAGCTGAACTCATCACCGGTTACGGAACCGACCCTTCGTTAGGAGATAATGTTAGCGTAACTATTATTGCCACTGGTTTCAAATCGAAACAAAGCACCGGCTTTGAAGCGCCTGTATTTAAGGAGCGTAAAATTGTAAACCTTGAAGAAAAAACTGAAGTAAAAGCTGTTGAAGAAATAAAACAAATAAACATCATTGATGAGATTCAAAAAACCGAACCTTTTGTTTTTACCAAAGAGGAAAAAACTGAAGAGCCTAAAAATGACTTGCCTGTTTCGTTGATTGAAAGCACTGAAGAAATTATCACGCCTGATTTTACAACAAAATCAGTTAAAGAGGATGTACAAAATGAAGTAACCGACATTAGTCAGGCGTCGACTGAATTCACCTTTAATGATGTAAATGAAAAGTCAGCAAAGAGCCGCCAGCTGGCTAATGAAAGAAATGAAGCGGAAAATGAAGCAGTAAGCAGGGAAGAGCAAATTAAACTTGCTCAGGAACGGATCCGGAAGTTAAAAGACATTACCTTAAAAATGAAAAGCCCTGAAGGTCTTGCTGCGCTTGAAAAGCAGACCGCTTTTGAACGGAAGAATATTTCACTTGAAAACAAAACGCCAAGCACAGAATCAAATATTTCCAGATATACGCTTAGCGAAACTGACGATAAAAAAATTGAGATCCGTCCTAATAATTCATTTTTACATGATAATGTGGATTAAGCTTGATAGTTTATTACGGAGAAATGCGGTTCTGAAAAGGCCGCATTTTTTTTTGCAGAATAGCTAAGATCTATACCGGTAACGATAATTTAACCGTGGCGCCCTCATTGTTACTATAATAAATATTTCCGTCAATTTGGTCTGCAAGTGATTCTATAAGAGATAAGCCAAGCGATTTTTCCGGACGGGTTTTATTTTCCGGAAATCCTTTTCCATTATCTTCAAGTTTTATACAAATAAGATCAAAAGTTTTAACTACGCTTATATTTAACACAGGTTTTACATCCGTATTTACAAAACCATGTTTTAATGAATTGGTAATTACTTCGTTTATAACCAAGCCAATGGGAACAGCTTTCGTTATATCCACTTCTAGATCTTCAAGGTTCTCCTGTACTGTTACGTAACCATGAAGAGGGTGGCTGCGCACAACTTCTTTAGTAAGTTCAGAAATGTAATTTTTAAGATTTATTTTTGAAATATTTGTTCTGTATAATCTTTCATGCACCATGGCAATACTCAACACCCTGTTCTTTGCTTCCGTTATATGTTGTTTTGTTTCTTCATTCGAAGAATTGTCTTTTTGCAAATTGAACAAGCCAATGATAACCGATAAATTATTTTTAACGCGGTGTTGAATTTCGGAGAATAAAATATCTTTTTCTTTGAGAGAACTTTGAATAGTTATTTGGTCTTCCTGGCTTTTTTTAAGAAGGTCACTTAGCTCTGAATATTGTTTATTGATCATATTAATTACCAGATACACAAGTATTACCGTTAATATGGCTACAAGGTTAATATTGAAATTAAAAATAACTGTATTTTGGAGAGGTGTGAGGTTAGCACTTCCGATGTGCGGAAACTTTAAAAGCCTTCCGGCTAAAAAACTTAATACAACAATGGTAAAAAACACAAAGGCTCTTATTTTTGATTTATTTGGATTATGCAATAACGCGATGCAAAAAATAAGAGGA
>JAOQAF010000194.1 GCA_025963735.1 Bacteroidota bacterium | reverse complement strand
GCTTTATTAAAAATTAAGCATTCATTTATATTCTGTCCGAATTTACCGGATTGGATAACCGGAAGTGTCAACCATAAAGGGCCTTGCGGAGTTTTGATCTGGTTTCTGTTCGTGTAGCCGTTTTTAGTGAACTGAACATTATCCAGTATAACAAACGCGTCACTTTTAAAGATCTTAAAAAAGTAGCCTATCCATGGAATAAAATTTGGTTGGTGAATAGAAATGGTCATTTTTACAATATCAATCTAACAACATCAAATGTTTCAGCATATTTTGCTCCTACCTGCACGCCCCGCACAGTAGCGAGCGATCTGATAAACTCGCCATTAATATAACTTCGGTGAGCCTGCGATTTGTATTCGTGAATGGCCTCAACCTTTTTTTCCACGTGTTTTTTTTCCAGAATCACAAAACAACCGGTGTAAAACGAAACGTTGTTCCAGGGAACCTCATAACTTAAAATCGTACAATGCTTAAAGGCCCTGATGGCCTCATTGGCTATAGTGGAATGATCCTGATGCAAATCGTTAATAGATGGGATAAAAATAATATGCGGATTTATTTCGTTTTTTAATTTTATCAGTGTATCCAGAATTTCCTGCCGATGGTAATTAAAGGTACGCACCTGAAAATCGTATAAGATTAAATTCTCAGGTTTGATCCCTAAAATTTTTGTGGCTGCTTTTACCTCTGTAACTAAAATGTCTTCCGGAAAATCTTTTAAGAGGGATTGTTTACAGGCAGAAAAAGCTGCGTAGTAAACTTCATTATTATTTTCAATTAGTTTGGAGATTGTTGCGCCGCAGCCTAACTCGCCATCATCGGTATGTGGTGCCAGAATGAGTATTTTTTTATTTGAGAAAGTAATATTTGTCATTTTTAATTTATTTAAAATATTTGCTTAGCGAGTCAGCCAGGATAGGCGAAAATTTACTTACCCCACTGATATTCATATGGAAGTTATCGTTAAAATCTCCTTGGTTCTGACATAAAGCGTTTTGCATCGTGCAAAAATTGATAAAAGATATTCCTTTGTTCATTACTTTTGTTTTCACCTGTTCTAATATGTTCTTGTAATTTAATTGAAAGGGTTGATATTTATAATAAACAGGTCCGCTGTAAAAAACAAGATGAATTTTATTTTTTAAGGAGAAATCAATAAGTTTATCCAGATATTTTTCATCAGACTCATTTATTTTCCAATACACATAACTCTGCTTCTCGTCTTTAAAAACCTTATCATTTACAATTTCGGAGCCTTTTGTAAGATCAAACACCGGGTTTATTTTACACTCAAAGCCTCCTTTAATTATTTTGTAAAGTGAAAACCGATTGCTGAATTCCATGTATCTGATAAATGGAATAAACTTCCACATTAAAACTTTATGGTATGGTACATTGTCTTTAAATGTATTATATACACTCGTATCCTTCAAGTAAGAAACATAATTGTAGTCATGAAAAGGATATTCCAATTGTTTTCTTGAATCGAGGTTGTGCATATTCACTTCTATCGCCAGGTTTTTAATTGTGTTTCCTTTTTTTAAAAATTGGTCAAGTACAAGGTAATTTTCTGCGAAATTTGCGCCCCGTATTCCAAGGTTAATCCCCGTTTTCCCAGTATGTTTTTCTATCGTGCTAATATCTACCATGTGCATTACTCTTGAATTACCCAAAACAGCAAAATCGAAAGATTCATTTTTATGATTAAGTATCCAGTCTGATTTTTCACAAACATTGGGGTGATTTAATGAATACGAAGTATAATATTTATCTAATAGCAGAAATGAAATAAAAACGATAATAAAAAAAATAGTAACGTTCCTTAAAAAGAGTTTCATTAAAACTGAAAATATATAAATTCCGAATTTCGGTGAAATACACCAAACACACTTATCAGCAATGCAACGCCAATGCAAAAACTCCATTTCAAAACAGAAGGGTTTTTTGCAAAAAGAAAATCATTGGATTTACTGTTAAAATATTGAACGGTTTCCATGAAAAGAATCATTAGTAAAGAGACTATAAAAAAATCCTGACCATTGTTAAGATATAGATCTTTTGTAATAGTGAACGAACGAAAGTCGAACATATGCTTCACTACATACATCGCGTCATCAAAGTTTTTAGCACGGAAAAATAACCAGGCAAAAGTTACCAGACAAAAGACAGTAATGGTTTTTAAGGTATTGCTTAAAAAGGCAAGTTTATTTTTTTCAAGAAATTGTGAATATTTTGTGACGGTTGTTTTTGACATTAATCCGATAATAAGGTAGAGGCCGTGCAATGCGCCCCATATAATAAATGTCCAGTCTGCGCCGTGCCATAATCCGCTCACCATAAAAACAATAAACAAGTTAAAATATAATCTTGGAATTTTTACCCTGTTGCCACCAAGCGGGATATACAAGTAATCTCTGAACCATGATGAAAGTGAAATGTGCCATCTTGTCCAGAACTCAGAAATTGAGCGCGAGGCATATGGCCGGTCGAAATTGGTCATAAGTGTGAAGCCCATTACTTTTGCGGTGCCCAAAGCGATATCGGAATATCCTGAAAAATCGCAATAAATCTGTATCGCAAAAAAAGCGGTGGCAGTAATTAATGCTACTCCTGAGTAAGAGTGAAGGTGATTGTATACCTCATCTACACCAATGGCAAGCCTGTCGGCTATAACAACTTTTTTAAAAAAGCCCCACAGCATTAATTTTAAACCTGCTGATACATTTGAATATTGGAAGGTATGCACTTCGCGAAATTGATGGATGACATTTTGTGGACGTTCTATGGGCCCGGCCACTAATTGAGGATAGAACATTACATACAAGGCGTATATTCCGAAATGCCTTTCCGCTTTTTGGTTTCCACGATACACTTCTATGGTGTAGCTCATGGCCTGAAAGGTATGAAAGGAAAGTCCGATCGGTAACAAAATATTTAAGAAGGGGATGGGGTTGTGAAAGCCCATGGATACAAGCGCGTCAGTTATGTTATGATTAATGAAGTTATAATATTTAAAAACGGCAAGCACTCCTATGTTGGCAATCAGGCTGAGAATAAGAAAAAGTTTTTTATTCTTTTTACCTGACGCGTTCTCGATCTTAATTCCGGCATAATAATCTATGATGATAGTGCCGAATAATATTAAGATGTAAACAGGTTTAAAGAACATATAAAAAAAACAACTGGCAATGAGCAGAAGAAGCCAGCGGAATTTATGTGGTAGCATAAAATAAAGAGAAGTTACTACCGGAAAAAACGCCAAAAAAGTGAGTGAATTAAAGAGCACTAAATTTTTTGTTTTGCGATTAATGATTTAACAAACTCTGAATTTTTTTCTATCTCCCCATTGCCATGTACCATCGAATAAGATTCTATGACTCCCGGCTTAACAATGGTGTTAGGCATTATTACTACGTTATCCTGAATAATTGTTCCAGGTGAGATCGAACAATTAGGGCCTATCCATACATTATTTCCAATGCGAATAGGTACACGCACGTAATGCGATTTAATATTTGGTTTATATTCGGGGTTGCCTAAGTGTTCGCCATTTAACGCCATCTTCATGCCTGAATGCGTATAAAGGTTTGTTCCCGGCCCGGCAATATGAACTGAGTCTCCCATTTCTATCCCGGCATGACCTTCTATCCACACATAAGGCCCTATGTAACAATTGGACCCTATAATTACCTTATCATGACTACTGAAAATGGTAGCGTGTTTATTTATCCATACCTGGCTACCCATTTCAACGTTTGTAAGCGTAACTCCTTCGGAGATAAAACAATTATCACCGTGCTTTAAATCGGGGAATTTATTCAGATGATTTTTTTTGTACAATGGTTTATCAGGATCCGAATGTGTGGCCGTATTTTGTGCCGCACTTTTTGTGAGAGATTCTTCTTTTAATTCGGCTGCTTTGTTAGTAGCACCGTTTAATTTTGAATCAATACTTTTTATCATTTCCCCAACATTTTTCCAGTTTGATATTTCCATGGAAGAGAATTTGATTTTAAAGTTTTTTTCTATAGCAACTATTAACTGAATGTGGGTTAATGAATCCCATTCATCTATATCAGCAGAGGTTGTTGCTTCAGTAACAATAATATCATCTGAGTCAAGAACATCTTTAAAAATATTATTTATTTGTTCTAGTGTGTGTTGTTTTTCCATTATAATTTTTTCTTAAAGATCTGCGGCAGCGTTTATAACCAAGTTAATCCCGTTTATCTGGGATGAAGCGTTCACCAAGTAAAGAATACTCTCTGAAACTTCGCGGGGGCTTAATAATTTTTTTAAAGGATGATTGTTTACCATTTCCTCAATTATTCTTTCGTCGGTTCCGGAAGTTAAAGCGGTTTGCATCATGGCAGGTGATACGCAGTTGGACGTAATGTTAAATTTTGCATTTTCAACTGCCCATGATTTACTTAATGATAATAAATAATTTTTCTCAGCAACATACGCACTTAATCCTATTGGTGGTTTATTGATAATGTAGGAGGATAATATTGTTATGATCTTTCCAGCCTTTTGTTTTCTGAATTGCAAAATAGCCTTTTGTGTGACCTTAATAACCGGAACAATGTTTTTATTAAAATTTTCGGAAAAATAGTCAGCCTCTGTTTTGTGAAAATAATTTGTTTGCAGGCCGGTGAACGCATTATTTATCAATACTTCAATATTTAATGATTCAATTTGTGCAAGAAGAGATTGTAAAGAATCCGGATCTGTAAAATCGCAGTGTACCGCTTTGGCGTTTGAAAATTCGCCTTCGATTTTTTTAGCATGCGCAGCAGAGTTGTTATAGGTGAAATAAACTCTATTGCCTTTTGCTTCTGCCAGCGTTCGTGTGATAGATTCGCCTAAGCCCGAAGCGCCGCCTGTTATTAAAATATTCATGTTAATCCAATTTGAATGGAACCTTTGGCCACCTTTTTTCCTTCGTTATTCTTGAAAGTAAATTTAAATTTCACCACTTTCACTGATTCGAAAATCTCTTCAACTTCTGCCTCAAAATTTAATGAATCATTCATGTAAACCGGTTTGCTAAAATCAATTTGCTGACTGTGTATTATAACATCTTTTGTTGGCAAACATTCTCCGATGAAATACGATAAAAAACCGTTTAATATATTGCCATGCATTACACGTTCCTTGAATCCCTTGCCGGCCGCGTACTTTGCGTCTGTATGTAAAGGGTTATTGTCTTTAAAAATGAAGATAAAGCCATTATAAACCTCTTCAGTTATTACAAATTTTAAATTTATTTTATCTCCGGTATTAAACATTATTAAGTTCAATAAAGCATTTTTTATCCAGGTATGTGCTTACTTCTAATTCCCATTTATTATCCACGTTTTTAAATCCAAGGTCTTTATAATGATCTTTAACCATGGTGTTTTTAGATGTTGGAATATATTCACCAATTAACTTTTTAAAACCGTTTTTCCTGGCGTAATTAACCAGGGTGTTCAATGTGAAATTTTCCATTCCGCGTTTCAGGACACGGCAGCTCATTAACCAGGTGTCAATGAATAATGAGTCTGTCTCTTTTTTTAAGATGACCACGGCTATTAATCCATTATCACCGAACTTATCAGTTAATGTAAAAGAAAATGTCATGTAATCATCCGAAGAAGAAAGCTTCTCAATATCAGCGTCTGTATATCTTACTGTGCGCAGATTAAACTGGTTAGATCTTTGTGATAATTGTGCTACACGCGGAAAATTAAATTTATTGAAAGGTTTAACATCTGAAACCATTTTAAGGTTAGTTAAAAAGTCATCTTCATTGGTAAAACTTTTTTGTAAAATAGCCCTCCCGGCTTCTTGTTGATATTGTCTGGTGCGCTGTGTATCTTCCGCTGAAAAAGATGCAGTTTCAAACAAGTTTAATTTTTGCAAATGTTCAAGATACAAAGAAGGATCTTCCGGAAGCTCCGGTACTAAAACTTGCGGCACATGCGTTCTAACCATTTCCCTTTCTACAGGATTATCATCTAAAAAAACCATCGAATCAAAACCGATATTTAGTATGCTTTGAATGTATTTGATATTATCAGCCTTGTTATCCCAGTTAGCAACAAATACCGCAATATCTTCCAGTTTCAACACCATGTCCGGATGTTTTTGAAATGGTTCCCTTGCAGTATCTTCGTTATTCTTGCTGCACACTGCTAAAATTATTCCGCGTTCTTTTAATTGCCTGATCCATGTTTGAAATTCAGTGAATACTTTTCCGATACCCAGATCTCCGATATGAATGTTCTCTATTCCGTCATCACCTATAATGCCACCCCACATTGTATTATCAAGATCAAGAATGAGACATTTTTTAAATTTCCCGGAAACCGCTGATACAATATCTGTAATATTTTTGGCTATAACAGGTATAACATCTATACTGAGAACCATATCAGAAGTGTAATAAACCTTGGAATCGAAGATGAAATTTTTTCCGTATTGGGCATTAATAAGACAAAGATCCAGGATGCTTAGATTTTTGCACTGAATGCATAGATCCATCAGGCCATAATTAATTTTGCGTACCTGATATATAAGTGACTGGTCGGTTTTATTGGAATAATTTCCAAAAACGTTATCGTTTATTTCGGCTAAATTAAAATAAATGATCCGCGCGTTTAAATGATTTGTCAGAGTAGTGTAATAATTTTTAACTTCCTCCAAAAAGTTTGTAGCAAAATCGCTTTTGTTTGATTTATAAAATCGTTTTGAAATTTTTTGAATACTTTGAAAAATTATTACAAACTGAGGTTGAAATTGGTACAATTCAGAAGAGGTATCCAATAATTGTCCATCAAGCTGATCATAATCTGCCTCATAAATTTTAAGATCATAACCTTCTTCGAAACCAAATCCTCTCAATGCCTGATTTAAAAATTGCGTGGAAGAATCGCCTGCCAAAGCCACCTTTAATTGAGTAAGACCTGAAAAATCTTTTTTCAGATTTTTCTTAAGCGCGGTAAAGTTTTTTATAGTTTCTATTTCCGACATTTAATTTTTGCTCAGATCTGTGTGTAATATTTTTGACCAAAAAAATTCGATCTGAGTTTTAAAATTCTCAAATGTGTGAACTTCCGTGGTTAATTTTATACTTTCTTTTCCCATTGTTTCATGGTTTTCACTTTGTTCAATATACTGTTCTATAGCTTCCGCCAGCCCTTGTTCATTATCCTGCTGCGAAAGTAAACCGTTAACCTTGTGCCTGACAAACAGGGATGTCTGGCCAACGTTTCTTGCAATAATAGCGTTACCCGCAGCCATAGCTTCATTCATTGATAATGATGGAAAATTTTCAAAGTCCTGAGTAGATACAAAACATTTGGACTGTTCGAAAACTGAGGTCAGGTCGGCTTGGTGCGAAACAGTGAGTAAATTATTTAGTCCGTATTCGGTAATTTTTGAACGTATTTCGTTTTCAAGATTTCCTTTGCCGTACATAAAAAAATGCCAGTCCTTAAGGTCAATGTTTTTTTCTTTTAATATTCTTAAGGCTTCTACAAAGAACATGGGCTGTTTGGCAATGGTTAAGCGTGACGCATAAACCATGAGATTTTTTTTGACGGTGTTGGTATTGAATTTTTTATTACTGTAGCGCGAATTGATACAGTATATCCTGGGTTTGCTTTTAATAATATTATTTTCGATAACAAACGTTTTAAATAACTCATACCAGCTTATAACCGCGTCTATTTTAATTGTATTGAACAGACCACCTAATATTTTTTTAAAATTATAACCTCTTTCCTTATCATCGTTATAAAAATGAGGTATGAAAGCGTCGGTTATTATAATCACGATTTTTGGTCTGATAAAGCCAGGTAATTTGTCTATTGCTTTTATTAACGGATAATACTGAATGTGATATAACGGGATCTGGATCATTTTTATCCTGTGTCTGATTATTAATCCTATCAGTTGCAAAGATTCCAGTAAATTTTTAAAACGATTGTTAACGATGGAATAGGTAAGAATATTTTTTTTGTCTTTCAGCGCATTTATTTCACTCAGGTTTTTTAAGGAAGAATTATCGGTAATAAAAAAGAGATTGAACTTTGGCGAAGAATATTTATACTCATCAAAAAATCCGGAAAAAAAGCGCTCGGCACCGCCGCCACCTGAAAGGTTTCCTATACCGGTGAAGAGAAATGCTACGTTGGCCATTTATTTTTTAAATTTTGAAATAAAATTAAGCGCCGGCCCAAGCAATTTCTTAAAAATGTAATATTTCCTGAAGTGTTTTTTATCCCACTGCGATCCATAAAATTTATGTTCAACAGGTTTTTCATGCATGTATTTTTCAAATTCTTCTTTACTGATGCCGAATTTTTTTAAAGCATACTCGTAATCTTCCTTTTGTAAGGCAGGATCATACGTGGGCTTTTTTAATTCTTCAATGGCTTCTTCTCTGGTAATAGTATGAGAGGCCACCAACGAGGACAAATGAGCCTTCCGTTTGTCGACATTAAACTTTTTTGGTAAAATGTATCCCTGGTAAAAACGTGTAAATATGGATTCGTAATGTTTCCCGCCGTAATCTCTCCATCCAAACTCTTCAGTAAGAATTTTTTTCGCTTCATTCTTATCGTAATCCATTAAGTTAAGCGGAGGAACTGAATACATGGAGTAAAGGCGGGCATTAATAAACTGTTGTGTTAAACCCAGCTTCGGGAAGTTTTTAAGTTTGCGCGTTCCAAAACGTTTATGAATCTCAGTAAGGTTAACAATATCGAGCTTATCTGGAAAATACCAGGTTTCGGGAAGAATTCCTTCTGAAGAAATGTTGTTGCCGTTTATGATGCTCTTTATTTTATACTTTCTGGCAATTTTATGAAGCGAGGCGTAAATCAACTGATCAGTAGGGACTTCAATGTCAATAACAGAGGCTTTAATGTAAGCGAGTTGAAGATCCTTAAAGTCTTCCCAATTAATTACATAAGCGTAATAATCAAAACCGGTTTTGCTGATAATGTTCTCGATATTTTTTATTGCCAGTTCACTGTTCCAGCCATTATCAAAATGTACCACTAACGGTCGCAGACCAACCTGTTTTGCCCAATAACAAATGTATGAGCTATCAACCCCTCCGCTTAAGCCGATCAGGCAATCATATTTATCATTCTTGCCTAATTTTTTAATTTTTGTAACCGCGTCATTTAATTCTTTTATCCGAACTTCTTTCGGTCGCCAGATTGTTTTTTCAGCAAGTTTTTCAAAGCTTCTGCAAAAATTGCACACGCCTTTTTCGTCAAACTCAATGCCGGAAGCGGTGGTGTCCATTACACAACGCGTGCACTGCCTGTATCCCGAAACTTTATTCATTTATTATCATTGCGTTTAATATACACCAGGTTTTGGATGCGTTATCCGTATTCCAGTTATTAGTTGAATAATTATTTTCTATGTCTTTTCTGATCCTGTCAGCATTCAGAAATGACATCCGATCCAGTTTGCTTGATGAGAGATGATCCAAGGTAAATTCTTTTAATGGACCTGACATCCATTCAGCAATTGGCGAACCAATTCCGATTTTTAACTTGCGGGTGCGGATTGGTTCGGGTACGATGCCTTTCATTGAATCTCTGATAATTCGTTTGGTGTAGCCTCCGCCCAATTTACTTTGCACAGACAACGAAAACATGTAATTAACCAATCGGTAATCCATAAAGGGCATTCGGATCTCTATACTGTTTTGCATTGCAGCTCTGTCAAAATCACGAAGATTTACCGGTAGGCTGAAATAATGAAAATCATTAAAAAGCGTTTTCGAAATTCCCGAAAACGGATTTGTAAATGTTGTAAGCGCTTCTTTATTTATTTCCGAATTGAACCATTCATTTTTAAACGGTTTAATTTTTTCATTTTCAGTTTTCAATACTGATTTGATGGAATTTTTAATTCTTGATTTAAATGAGTTGGCGGAGTAAAAGTTCCTCATTAATGTTTCGGCATTATAAACAGGGGAGAGGCCTGATAGTATTTTAGCATATTCTTTAGCCTGCTCTTCATTGTTGCTTTTAAGTGCTTCATAAAATCCATCGAGCGAATAACCTGAATAACCGAAGGCGTATTCATCGGCGCCATGCCCATCAAGAGACACAACCACGTTATTCTCCCGCATTGCTTTATAAATATCGCTTATTGCGATTAATGGATTGCCAATGATGCCATCGAATAAATTTGTAGTTTGTATAATATCTTTTACAAGATTTTTACAATCAGGAGTAATATAAACTGCTTCACCTTTAGTAAACTTAATTACTTCTTCCGCATATTTACGCTCATCCATGCTTGTTCCGGGAAAAGTGGCAATGAATGCTTTTTGCCAGTCGTTTGGTAGCCTTTGCAAATCCGAAGACGTGTTTTTGAATTGCTG
>JAOQAF010000107.1 GCA_025963735.1 Bacteroidota bacterium | reverse complement strand
TTGTGTTTAAACAATGGGTGCGGTCATAGCGACTGAAAAACCAATTGTCATTGCTAATGCCCCGTACCAAACGTTCGGTTTTACTCAGGGTGTAACTGATCCAACCCTGAAGTTTCCCTTTATTTTTCTTCATGTAAAATTCGGCACCATAAGCCCTTCCTAATCCCTGTAAAAGCTGGCCTTCTACCTGATCATTAATAAAAAGATCGGCATTGTCAATATAGTCAAGTTGATTTTGTATGTATTTGTAATATACTTCAACTGAAGCTTCAAACATATTCTCTTTAAAATTTCTAAAATACCCGAGGCTTCCCTGGTCGGCCAGGAGCGGTTTTAAATTATTGGATGCTATCGTATAAACATCTAAAGGTGTACTGGCCGCGGTGTTACTTATTAACTGAAGATATTGGGCCATGCGGTTATAACTCGCTTTAAATGAACTAAAGGAATTTATTTGATAGTTCATTGAAAAACGGGGTTCAGGATTTATGTATGATTTTATGTTTTGTCCGTTTGAGAAATTTCTTGTTGTATCAAGCGGGGCTGCTGTATTAGGAGTTGTATCGCGATAGTAATAAGCTTTCCCTTTTCCAACATATTCGTACATACTCACCCTTAAGCCATATTCAAGGGTAAGGCGCGGCCTGATTTTGTTTTCATTGCCGGCATAAACAGAATATTCAATGCCGTAACGTTTGGCTGCTTTAAATGTTACTGAAGAGCCAGACTCAAATTGCCCCGTAGCGTTATAAGGTAAGAAATCGTACATGAGTGCCTGCATCCCAAAACGAATTGTATTCTTACTATTTGCATAATAAGTGAAATCTGGTTTAATGCTGTAGTTTACAATATTGCTTTTCCATTTAAAGCTTTGGTTTAGCTGTTGCATTTTAAAATCGAGGTAATAATTATAATTGCTGTAAAACGTTGATATATTCATAAACAACTTATTGTTGTATACATGATTCCATCTTAGGGTTCCAGTGGCATTACCCCAGTTAAATCCGAAAAAACTGGAGCCAAAAACATCCCGTCCAAAATATCCGCTTGCAAATACCGTATTCCTTTCGTTGATCTTGTAGTTTATTTTCGCGGTAAGATCATAGAAATAAAAGTCAGATTTTTTTAAAGCGTTCGTGCTTTTTAAAAAGGGTTTCACAAGGGCATCAATGTAACTCCTGCGACCCGCAATAATAAAACTCATTTTATCTTTGATTATTGGCGCTTCAATACTTAACCGGCTAAAGATTGAGCCTATGCCGCCTGTAACTGCCAGTTTTTTACTGTTCCCTTCTTTCATGCGAATGTCAAGAATGGAGGATACCCTTCCACCATACTGCGCCGGTATTCCGCCCTTTATTAATTTTACATCCTTTACCGCGTCGGGATTAAAAACGGAGAAGAAACCAAACAAGTGTGAGGAGTTGTACACCGGGGCTTCATCTAATAAAATAAGATTTTGATCTATGTTACCTCCGCGAACATTAAAGCCGCTGGCGCCTTCCCCCACAGTAGTAACGCCTGGTAATAGCTGAATGGCACGGATGATATCAACCTCGCCCAATAGCGCTGGAATTTTGTTTATCTGTTTTATATCCAGTTTTGAAGTTCCCATTTCAACATTTTTAATATTCTTGTCTTCCTGCTCAGCAGTAATAACAACCTCTTCGAGCTGTTTATCCTCTTCGCTTAATTCAAAAGTTTTGCTCATGTTACCCATAAGATTAATTGAAAATGTATATGTTTTATAACCAATGATTGAGGTCACCAGCACATGCTCTCCTTTAGGAAGCGTTAAAGAAAAAAAGCCGTATTCATTGGCTGAAGCCCCCAGCTGTGAACCCTGTTTGGAAATGGTGGCGCCCGTTAACGCCTCTCCGTTTTTTGCATCCTTCAGATATCCGCTGATGGTGTATTTTTCCTGACCCGATAAAGAAAATAAACACAAAGAAAAAACAAGGTTAAAAAAAACAATAAGCTTCATATGAATGCGTTTATAAGGCGCCGCAAAACTATGCAAACCTTTCGGCCCTCACAACTTTGGTCTGTTAAAATGCGCATTTTAAGCTCTTTGTCCAAGATATAAAACCTGGTTTAAACCCGAATACCTAAAGCATTATACGGGCTTTTTTTAGTAAGTTTGTGCTTTACAGTTTACACGTATGAAACCATCCATTCCTAAAGGAACGCGCGATTTTGGTCCTGCAGAAATGCAGAAAAGACAATATATTTTTAATAGTCTTCGTCTTAATTTCGAATTGTTCGGTTATCAGCCAATAGAAACACCGTCGATGGAAAACATTTCTACTCTCACCGGAAAATACGGTGAGGAAGGAGATCAGTTAATATTTAAAATTCTGAATTCAAGAATTCATGAGCATAAAAATAAGGAGCTGTTAAAAAAAGAATTTGAGTTATCACTTGAATCTTCGCGCAATTCTGAAGAGCTTACAGAAAAGGCTTTGCGGTATGATTTAACGGTTCCTTTTGCAAGATATGTGGTAATGAATCAACACAACATTTCTTTTCCTTTTAAGCGGTACCAGATTCAGCCCGTTTGGAGAGCTGACAGGCCTCAAAAAGGGAGATACCGGGAGTTTTATCAATGTGATGCGGATGTAATCGGAAGTAATTCATTGGTAAATGAACTAGATCTTATTTCTTTAATTGATAAATCATTTAAAGAGTTAAATGTACCCGTGGTACTAAAATTCAACAACCGAAAAATTTTAAGCGCTATTGCTGAAGTTATTAATGAGCCGGATAAAATAATAGATATAACGGTGGCAATTGATAAGCTTGATAAGATAGGAAAAGAGGGAGTGAACAAAGAATTAGCTGAAAAAGGAGTTTCTGATGACGCAATAAAAAAACTACAGCCTCTGCTTGAATTTAAAGGCGACAATCGTGCCAAAGTAGCTATACTTCAGCAATTGGTTGGAAACACCGAAACAGGAAAAAAAGGAATTGAAGAAATTGAATATTTATTGAATAACTCTACTCCTCACTTCGCTAAAATGGAGCTGGATATTACTCTGGCCCGCGGATTAAATTATTATACGGGAACCATTTTTGAAGTAAAAGCCAATGCCGGAACTTTTACACCAAGTATTCTGGGCGGAGGTCGGTATGACGATTTAACCGGAATATTCGGTTTGGTCAACATGAGCGGAGTAGGTATATCCTTTGGTATTGACCGTATTTACGATGTAATGGAAGAACTAAATATTTTTCCTGAACAGATTGGTAAAATGTCAACTACAAAAATAATGTTTGCTCATTTTGATGAAGAAACCCAAATGCACTGCATAAAACTTTCCGCCGAATTACGTGATAAAGGAATAGCCTGCGAAGTGTATCCGGATGCAACAAAAAAATTAGGCAAACAATTCGATTACGCAAATAAAAAAAATATTCCTTTTGTGTGTACAGTTGGAAGTAATGAAATAACCGCCGGAATGTACGCCCTAAAAGATATGCAAAAGGGCCAGCAGCAACAATTAAATGTGTCGGACCTCATACAATTTTTAAAAAATAATTAAATGACCTTTATTATTGATCATACTAAACGTTTAACAATAACTGAGCTTGAACGTTTTCTTAAAGACGAAAATGCAAAAATTGAACTTGCCAAAGTAACCGAACAAGTAGTTATTGACGGAAGGGCTTACCTTGAGCATAAATTAAAAACTCATGGGGCTCCAATTTATGGTATCAATACCGGGTTCGGCTCGCTTTGTAATGTGATCATTCCCGATCAGGATATAGAGCAACTTCAGGAAAACCTGGTTAAAAGTCACGCGTGCGGAATGGGCAATGAAGTACCGATCGACATTGTAAAACTAATGCTGTTTTTAAAAATTCAATCACTCGCCTATGGTAAAAGTGGCATACAGCTTCAAACTATAAAATTACTTTGCGAATTAATAAACCATAAAATATTTCCTGTAATATATCAGCAGGGCTCTTTAGGGGCCAGTGGAGATCTTGCGCCTCTGGCTCATTTAAGTTTAACCCTGTTGGGTTTAGGTAAAGTAAATTATAACGGTTCGGTGCTTGCCTCTTCTGAAGCTTTAAAAAAGGCGGGGTTAATGGCTTTGAAATTAAATTCAAAAGAGGGTCTTGCCCTGTTAAATGGAACACAGTTTATGGGAGCGTATGGTGTGTATAATATCATTCAGTCTCAAAAATTAAATGGCTGGGCTGATGCCATAACAGCGATTTCACTGGATTCATTTGATGGCAGGATTGATCCGTTTAAAGATCATTTGCATACCATACGCGCTCATGCAGGTCAACTGCAAACGGCCCGCGCTATCCGAAAATTTCTTGAGGGAAGTGAAATCATATCACAGCAAAAAAAACACGTTCAGGATCCTTATTCTTTCAGATGTGCTCCCCAGGTACACGGCGCCACAAAAGATACTCTTGCATATGTAACTTCAGTGTTTGAAACTGAGATAAATTCAGTAACGGATAATCCAACTATTTTTCCTGAAGAAGACGAAATTTTAAGCGGTGGAAATTTCCATGGACAGCCACTTGCACTCGCCCTTGATTTTTTATGTATTGCCATGTCTGAACTTGCCAACATATCGGAAAGAAGAACGTATCTTCTTGTGAGCGGACAAAGGGAACTCCCGCCATTTCTTGCGGTAAACGCCGGTTTAAATTCCGGCTTTATGATTCCACAATATACGGCCGCTAGTATTGTAAGCCAGAGTAAACAACTATGTACGCCGGCGAGTGCCGACAGTATTGTTTCAAGTAACGGTCAGGAAGATCATGTTAGCATGGGTGCCAACGCTGCTACAAAATGTTTTACCGTTATAGAAAACACATCAAAGGTTTTATCCATTGAGTTGTTGAATGCGGCGCAGGCACTGGAATTCAGAAAGCCTAAAAAATCATCTCCTAAAATCGAAAAATTAGTATTTGATTACAGAAAAAAAGTTCCTTTTATGGAAAAGGACGAAGTTTTATATGAATTAATGAATGCTTCGCATATGTTTATTTCTGAGTACTCATTCTAAAAATGAACAAACGCTTTTTATATACTCTTTTAATACTTGTTTGCTGCTACTTGTACGCCGGGGCTTGCCAATGTCCTTTAACAAACCTAAGTATTGAAGAATGTAATAAATATGAGGTCATTTTTAAAGGAAAAGTTTTAGAGGTTAAAAGTTGTAATAATAATTTTGGTGAAGCCGTGTTTGAACTGGATGAGCTGTATAAAGGAAACGCCACGAAAGAGTTTAAAGTTTTGTTTGAATGCGGTGTTGCCTGCGCCATGAACTTTTTGCCCGGGGAAGAATGGATCATTTACAGCAATTACAAGCAGATTGGAAATGTAAAAATGGACTGGTGCAGCAGAAGCAGGAAATTTTTCAAAATAGCCAAACAGGATTATTACACCACAACTTACGGCAATGATTATGACGATGAAGTAACTTTTTTAAGAAAGAACTTAGGCTTGCACCGGTTAATAGCAGTTGTTAAGAACGGAGAAGAAAACAGAAACATTCGTCCTGATTCAAACCAGATGATTATAACCTTGGTTTGCTCATTAATTGCACTCGTATTATTTTACTGGCTATTTAATAAATTTTTTAAATTCAAACAATGAAAGTACAACTTCACAAACCACATCCATGGCATGGAATTTCTATTGGCGATAAGTGCCCGGATATTATAACAGCTTATATTGAAATGGTGCCCAACGACACTGTTAAATATGAAATTGATAAAATAAGCGGTTATAGAAAAGTGGACAGGCCGCAAAAGTTTTCAAATTATTTGCCTGCTTTGTATGGGTTTATACCACAGACTTATTGTGACGAGCAGGTTCGTGAATTTTCAGAAATGAAGTCGGGAAAAACCGTTTTAAAAGGCGATGGTGATCCTTTGGATATTTGTGTATTAACGGAACGTAATATCACGAGTGGCGATATAATTTTGGAAGCCATACCAATAGGCGGATTCAGGATGATAGATAAAGGTGAAGCTGATGACAAAATTATTGCCGTTTTAAAGCAGGATGAAATCTATGGTCATTTGAAAGATGTTGTTGATTGTCCGGCAACGTTAATAAACAGGCTTAAACATTATTTTCTTACCTACAAAAATATTCCCGGAGCTGAAAATGCAGCAGTAGAAATAACTCATACATATGGCAGGGAAGAGGCGCACCAGGTTATTTTAAGAAGTATAAGAGATTATAATCTCAATTTCAGATAACAATTAACTTTGTTGTTCAAGATGTTGCTGCCATTTCCAGGCGCTCAGCATCATGGCGTCAAGATCAAATTGAGGTTCCCAGCCCAGTTCTGTTTTTGCAAGATTATTGTTGGCATAAACCGATACTACATCGCCCTCACGCCGGGGCCCTACTTTATAGTTTAATTTGGTTTGAGCTACTTTTTCAAATGATTTAATTACTTCGAGTACACTAACTCCTTTTCCGGTTCCAAGATTAAAAAGCGAAACGTTTTTTTTGTTTTTGTGCTGTGAAAGATAATCAAGTGCTTTAATATGAGCATCGGCAATATCAGTAACATGAACGTAATCGCGCACACAATAGCCATCGTGCGTGTTGAAATCATTTCCAAAAACAGTTAAGCTGTTTTTACCTACGGCAGTTTGAGTAATAATTGGAACAAGGTTGTTTGGTTTATTAATGGGCGATTCGCCGGTAAGGCCGCTTATGTGTGCTCCAACCGGATTAAAATAGCGAAGAATAACCACATTCACAGAAGGGTTGGCACGTGTGAAAAATTCAATTATTTCTTCACCAATTTGTTTGGTATGACCATAGGGACTTTCGGCCTTTTTCAATTTCGTATGTTCGGTAACCGGTAACTCATCGGCATTGCCGTATACGGAACAGGATGAAGAAAAAATAAAATTAGGAATGGATTTTTCTTTAGCAAATTTTAAAAGATTGTTAAGTGAATTAATATTATTAAAATAATATAGTACCGGATCTGCCATACTCTCCGGAACAGATTTAAAAGCCGCGAAATGTATGATTCCGGCAATGTTGTTTATGCCTGATAATTGCAGACGTAAATCATTGTCGTTGCAAAGGTCAACATTTAAGGTTTGAAAGCTGCGTGAAGTAAGTGCTTTCACACGATCATAAGAGTTAGCCGCGGAGTTTGAAAAATTATCAATGGAAATAACGTTATAATCTGTGTTATTTAATAATTCAATTATGGTGTGTGATCCTATGTAGCCAGCGCCACCGGTAACTATTATACTCTTCATATAATAAAGGTAAATATAATTTTGTAACTGGAAATCTATTTTATAAATTTAGGGTAATGGCCGCGCTACGAACTGTGATATTTAAATTTATGTATGGTATGGGCATTGGCAAACTATTGTTACAAAAAAACAGGAATTGTTTGCGAGTGCCTGTTTTGGTTTTTCATAAAATCACAGCTGAAAAGGATCCGGTATGGCCGGGTATAGATCCGGAATTATTTGAAAAGATTATTATACTGTTAAAGCAGCATTATAAAATTTTGCCTCTTAACGCGTTATTAACTACTTCAGTTAGTGAACTTAAACACGCTTGTTTTATCACTTTCGATGACGGCTATAAAGATTATCTGCAGTACGCTTATCCGATCATGAAAAAACATGAGGTTCATTCTTCACTTTTTGTGCTCCCACATGATCTTTCTAATATGGGGCATATCTGGACTTCAACTATTATTTTTTTTGTAAAACATTATTCCTTCAAAGAAATTAATAACTTCTTTCTTGCTCAGAGTATAAAAATTGAAATGCATGAGAACATGAGTGCTTTTGCTGTTAATATGTGCATCACCAAATATTTTTGCGAGCTTACCCAAGTACAGAGAATACCCATAATCAAAGAATTGCAGGATAAATTTTTAAAGGATAATATAGTAATTGAAAATGAATTGTTAAGTTTTAATGAGTTAAAGACACTCGACACAAATTTTGTGAGCGTAGAATCACATAGTCTTACACACCCAAGTTTTAAGCTGGAATCCAAAGAAGAGTTTGTTGAGTATGAATTAAAACATTCTAAGGAATTAATCGAAAACGAGCTTAAGACAGCTGTTAATTGTTTTGCCTTCCCATTTTCAAAATGGAATAATCTATCCTTAAGTTTGGTGCACAAATATTATAATATTTGTTTTACGCGGATAAATGATATGGTGGATTTAAAAAAGCTCAATAACACGAAGGAATACCTGTATGATCTTCCAAGATTTAATGTCCATCATGATTCGAGGGAGGAAGTGTTTTTTTTAATCAATGGTTTTCATTCAAAGATCAATGAGATTTTTCGCAAGTAACAAAGATCCATTCCAAGGGTGAAGCTGGCGGACATTCATCGCCCTCCGGATGATAAAATTTTAGGTTCGTAAAGTTCGCGTTATCTAATTGTTTTTTTAAGAAAGGCATTGTTGTATAAAAGCTCATCAGGCTGTAATTATGGGCTGAATCGTTGATAATCGCATACTCGGGCCTATGTATTTCGAGCGCTCTCTTTTTAGATTTTCTTAAAGCATAGGGCAGCAATTTTAAGTATGTTTTAATATTAACAAGAAGCCTATTATTTTTATTAAGCCAGGGCTTTTTGCCCGTCTGAATAAACTCGCTATTGTGTGTGGAAAAAAACAAAATCCCACCTGGCTTTAGAACCCGATTTATTTCGCGAAGTATTTGTTCTCTTCCATCCAGGTTGGCGTAATCTATTCCGTTAAAGGAAAAGTTAACAAAGTGAAAAGTCGCATTATCAAAAAAAGACAAATCCCTTGCATCCATGCGGTAAAAAATTATTCCGGGAAATTTTTTGTGGCAGGAGCTAACAAAATGTTCTGAATAATCGATCCCGGTATATTTTTTACACCTATCATAAAGATACGCGGTGGTACGGCCGCCACCAACGCCTATATCAAGAATGTTTCCCTGCGAAATAAGGTTATTGAATTTGCTAAATATTTTTTTTTCGACAGGAAGAAGTTTGGTAAGGTGTTCATACCAACTCACTACATTTTTATTATTATATGTCTTTTGGTTGTTATCCATGACTTACAAGTCTTTTTAAGAACTTTAAAAAAATGTTTTTATAGATTACACCGCTATATTCTTTTATTAAGGTTCGCGTGAACTGTTCTTTGAATTTATTTATATTCAGGAGTGCATGGTCGTCGCTGCCGTTATACCACCCGCCAAAATCATAAAAGTTTACTCCAAGCTTTTTAAATGTTTTGATATCAAGCCAGTGGTGTGCCCTGTGACCCCTGCCAAAATGAGTGCTGGTATATTTGGTTTTGCATTCATGCTTTAAGGTGAAAGAATATAAGTTAGTGGCCCGTTTAAGAGTGACACGGTAAAAATTTATACATAAAAATTCGTGGTTCTGTTCAATGTAAGAAATGGCAAGAATACCATTCGTGTTATAGGCTTTTAAACGTAACACTTCTGCTTTTCTTATTTTTTTGTGTTTAACGAAGCGCTCTAACAGACCAATAAAATATTCGAGATCCCGGGGTGTAGGTGAATAATGTATGTTATACCTGAAATGCTGATTATTAATAAATGAAAGTATTTCTGTTTGTGTACGGATATATATGTTGCTCCATATGTCATTTTCATTTTTATTTAAATCAATGAGTAAAGTGAAGAACTCGGAAAGGGCACTATCAATATTATCAGGAACCTGGATAAAGTAATTAATATCTGCGGTTGTTTTTTTTTCCGTGGAAATAAAAACATCCCTTACTGAAAATAAAAAATATCTGTAAAATATTGTAGTAATATTTTTAAGAGTTACCAATGAGAGAGTAATATATTCCTGAATAAGTTTTTATTGCTTTTTTATTATCAAAATAGGTTAAGGCAATGTCTCGATATTTTGTCGGATGCTCTAAAAGAGCAAGGTATCCTTCGCAGGCTTTTAAATAATGATCCTTAGAAAAATTTTTTATAAGAATGCCACCATGGTGTTCGTTAAAATAGATATCGTTATCGCCTATTCCGGAATTAGTAATGATAGGAAGATTCATTGCCCAGCATTCAGCCATTTTTGTTGGGGAGGAGGCAATTTTTGAATGAGCAGGCTTTATAAAAAAGATGGACGCTTTGGCAGTATTTAAGATAGCAGGCATCTCATTATAATTTGCCTCCGTATGAATTATTAATTGTTGTTGTTCAGGTAGGTATTCATACAAAATGGTTTTGAGTTTTTCTGTATCTTTTGTAACTATTAATAGTTTTATTGAAGGAATTATAGTTTGCCATTGAATGATGCAGTCTATCATTTCCCTGGTATAATACCACGTTCCTATTGAGCCTGTATAAATTAAAAGATGGTTTTTTTCGCCGAGGCTATTTAGAGTGCTATTAGTTGGCGATGAAGTAGGACTGAATAAGGAGGTGTTTACACAGCAAGGTATAACAGTGGTCTTGTTTTTTAAATGCATCGCAAATTTCTCTACTAAGAAATTTACAGCATTATGTGTGAGCGAAATAACAGCATCGGCGTTAGTGAAGAATTGCTTTTCTTTTATTTTAAAATACTTGTAGAAAAGTTGGTGTAACGGATTTGTTTTCTTCCAGATGTTACCGTCAAACCTTTCATCTGCCCAGAAGCCGCGCATATCAAATATAAAAGGGACGTTATATTTTTTTTTAAATTTTAAACCAATGAGTGCGGGCAAATAACTTCTGCAGTGTACTAACCCAAATTTTTTTTCCTCGTGAGAAATTTTCGCTAACACATAGAGTTTGCGAATATAATTCAGACGGGTTAAAAAGCTTCCGAACTCGTCGTAAATAATGTAATTCCAGGTGATGTGGGTATTTTTTAAAAGAGTTTGAATGGAATCTAATTGCAGGCCGAGACGGTCTTTTTTTTCGCAGGACAAAATGGTTATGTGAAAACCTTCCCCGGATAAACCGGTTAAATAAGGTAAAATCTGCGATTGACCAAGTGGATCGCTCAACCCATCAAAAGTAATATAAAGAGTATTGTTGTTCAATCAGTTAATTTGTTTTAAATTTAACAAGAAGCATGGACATTTTTGACATATTACTTCCTCCCTTGTACCTGATGCTTGTGCTTATGATCGCTTATAAATATAGCGCTAATAAGCTAAGGTATAATAAGAATTACAAATATTTTTTGCCCGGATTAATAGTCAAAATATGCGGAGCCATTTTGTTAGGCTTTGTTTATTTTTATTATTATGAAGGGGGTGACACGATTAATTATTATAATACTGCCACTACTTTAGTGAATGTATTGTATGACAAACCTTCGGATTTTTTTTACCTGTATTTTAGCAAGCCGCATATTTCAGAATATTATTTAATGAATGCAACCGATAATTTTACTTATTGGGTGAAGGATGATTATGCTTTTTTTGTGGCGAAATGTTTTGTTCCAGTTTTACTTATATGTGGTAAAAGCTATATGGCTTCCGCTGTTATTACCGCTTCAATATGTTATTTGCCTGTATGGCGTGTTTTTTTAATTTTTATAAAAGAGTTCCCCGGTATTGAAAAACAATTTGCCTATGCAGTATTATATACCCCATCGGTTGTGTTCTGGGGAAGCGGCATAATGAAGGATAGTATTACGTTTGCAGCAACATGTTTATATGTCCATGGATTTTATTGGTTTTTTGCAGAACGAAAATTGCTGGCCGTATATTTAATTTCACTGATCAGCGGTGCTTATTTTTTAATTTCTATTAAACCTTATATATTGTTTGCCTTGTTACCGGGTTCCACGCTCTGGTTTATCACTATCCGGATAAACAAAATAAAAAGTAAATTTATTAAATTCATTTTTGCACCCGCTTTAATTAGTGCGGGAATAATCCTTGGAGTATTTCTTTTACAAAAATTATCCGGAAGCCTGGGTGCCTATGCTTTGGATAAAGTGATCTCAAAAGCATCGGGTTCCCAGCAGGATTTAAAACAATCCTATTATGGAGGTAACACATTTGATATTGGTGATTACGATCCTACTGTTTCAGGTTTGCTTTCGGTATCCCATAAGGCAATATTTGCTACTTTATTCAGGCCTACAATTTTTGATGTGCGAAACATTGTTATGTTTTTTTCGGCCCTTGAAAATACTTTTATTCTTGTATTTTGTGTTTACCTTTTGTTTAAACTTAAATTTTTTCGGTTTTTCAGCCTTTTGACTTCACACCCGCTACTTATGTTTTCATTCGTTTTCTCGCTTTTTTTTGCTTTTTCTGTAGGCGCATCCATTTCTAATTTTGGAACGCTTGTGCGATTAAAAATCCCGTGCATACCTTTCTTTTTAGCGAGTCTGGTTATCCTCAATTATATATTAAATATTACGGCTAGGTACCATGTGAAAGATTTAAATGAAGTCAAAAAAATTCAGCAAGGATAATTACTTCATCCATTTTTCATGCCATAGTTGAAACATTAAAAGATACCATATTTTTTGAGCATGTTCTTTTTTACCGGAATAAAATTCAGTGGTAATTTTTTCAATGAACACAGGATTAAACAAGCCTTGATTTTGTATTTTTTCTTTACTAAGATGAAATAAAACCAGGCCCTGTAAATTGCCGTAAAGCCAATCGGTTAAAGGGATCGCAAACCCCATTTTAGGTCGGTCCATTAATTTTTGCGGTACGTAACGATAAACAATTTCTTTTAAAATATGTTTTTTTATCCCTTTGTTATATTTAAATGAATCAGGTAATTGCGCACACCACTCGATCAAACGATGATCTATAAAAGGCTCCCTGGCTTCCAGTCCAACACTCATGGAAGCACGATCAACTTTTTGAAGTATGTCATCAGGGAGATAAGTTTTATAGTCAAGGGACATTATAAAAGATAAAGGTGTAGCATGTTCTTCCTTTAAACTGTGATCTAAAAAAAGCGGGGGTGTAGCCTTTACTTTTTGAATAAACAGCCGCTCAATTTCATTGTCAAAGTATTCGCGACTTAAGAGCCAGGTCATGTTAGAAGGTGAAGAGTCTTTAATTAACTCAATTATTTTTTTATATCTTGAAGAGGAGTTATTAGAGGAAAAGTGTCTTAATGTATTGTAAGTAGTTTTTCTTAAAAACGCAGGTACTTTATTTAGGGCGTGCCCATGCTTCATAATATAATCATAACGGGCATAACCCGCGAAAAGCTCATCCCCCCCGTCAGCGCTTAAGGCCACCGACACCTCATGTTTTGCGGCTTTGGATATTAACATGGTTGGTATAGCGCTGTGATCGCCAAAAGGTTCGTCATAAAAGAAAGGTAACTGCGGAATGACTTCAAGGGCTTCTTTATCGGTGCAAAAATATTCATGATGATCAGTGCCCAAATGGCTGGAAATTATGCGGGCATATTTGCTTTCATCAAGCTGTTTATCCTTAACTCCAATAGTAAAAGTGTTTAATTTTTTATCGCGGTTTTTCTGCAGGAGTGCCGTTAAACAAGTGCTGTCAAAACCTCCGCTTAAAAATATGCCTACCGGAACATCTGATATCATGCGGTATTCGGCAGCAGAGGACAATAACTGTTCAGTTTTTTCCTTCGCTTCCTCAAAAGAAAGATTCAATTTAGGTGTATTATAACTTGTGTTTACATCCCAGTATTTTGTTAAGCTGAATTCTACTGACTTTAAATCGAATTTTAAATAATGGGCCGGTAATAGTTTATTGCAGTGATTAAATATACAATGGTTCCCCGGTACATTGCCCATTTGCATAAATTCAGCCAATGCATTGTGGTTAAGAGATTTTTTAAAATGTGGGTGTTGATGAAAAGATTTTAATTCAGATGCAAACAGAAACAAGCCTTCTTTCCAGTAATAAAAGAAGGGCTTAACGCCGGCCCTGTCACGTATACAAATGAGTTCTTCTTTGAGGGTATCATATATGACCAGAGAAAACATGCCTATAAATTTATCGACGCATGAAATCCCCCATTGTGAATAGGCTTGTAATATAACCTCGGTATCACTCTTAGAGATAAAATTGTGATTTAAGGAAATAAGTTCTGTTTTAATTTCTTGGTAGTTATAAATTTCACCATTGAAAGCAATCCATAGATGTTTGAATTGCATAGGTTGTTTTCCGCCGGCGGTAAGATCAATTATGGATAAGCGCCGGTGCCCCAGGCCCACCTGGAAATTATTTTTTTGAAAAGTTTGATAACCAACGCCGTCGGGGCCACGATGCGAAAGGACACCGGCCATGTTTTCCAGAATGTTTTCTGAAGAAGCACAGTTAAAATCGACAAATCCGGTAATCCCACACATTTTTATTATTTTACAAGAGGTTCGCCTTTTGTTTTTATTGATCTTGCTCTTTTTTGCATAAAGGGGGAATTTCTGATAGTCATCAACAAAAAAAACAGGGGTAGGAAATAAGTTAATAGTTTTGTTGCAATGTGAAAAGCTTTCATTTTTTTTGCAGGAAAATCATTGGGATAACCATATCTAACGGTTTTGATAATTTTATAAAATAATGGGGCCGCTATTTTACCGTGATATACTTTATAAAGTGAATCTTTATTTAAAAGATAGAAATCCATGCTCTTATGATCGTTTGATATGCTGTTCCAATGCGGTTCTTTGGTTACATCGTGCAGGCGCCATGAATTATTATAATGCACTTCGCATAAAAAATGCCCCGGCCCCTCATTCAATCCTAAACCTACGGCACGAACATTAATTTGCTTCTGTTTGAGCAATTCCATAAATACTATTGTTTGCTGACTGCATAAACCTTCTGAATGTTTTAAAATATCATCCGGAATAACAATGGAAGCGAAGTGAGGCCATAATATTTTACCGGAGATAAAAGCTATCCAATTTTCAGAAACCTTGTAATTTGATAATCCAAAACAAAATTTTTCTTTAACAACGCGGCTGCCAATGTTAACATATGCACTGGTATCAAATTCGTTTTTCTGGTTTTGAATACGGTACAGGCTATCCACGTAGCCGGTTAGTTTTTTTAAGGAATTCAGTCGGGATAAACTCGGATCAAAAAGTTCACCATTAGCTAAACATTTTGGAGAAGCATCCGACTCTCTTATGAAAAATGGCAGGAGAGTTAACAAAAAAATAAAACCGAATAAAAGAAAACTATATTTTTTAAACCAGAAAAACACGTGAGGAGTTATAATTAAATAAAGTTTCGAATAAAGGCGATGGGGTTTTTAGCAAAGGATTTTATTATAAATTTGAGGAAGTGGGGCCAATTTTTAATTTTATAATTTGATCCTGCGAGGGAATAATAGCCC
>JAOQAF010000072.1 GCA_025963735.1 Bacteroidota bacterium | reverse complement strand
ATCGTCTGCCGAACGCGGAACAATTTTGTTGTAATAATACCAGAATTTTCCACCGGCGAAACAATTTTGAGGCACGCCTAAGTACACCGGTCCATACCAGTAACTATCGCTGATGGTAAGAACGCGCGTTGTGTTTTTCATGCTGTCGGTTTCAAATAAAACGTCAGGATAAGCCAGCTTCATGTGCTGCTTCGGATTTTTCCAGAGGTTCATGCTTTTTAAAACATCGGCATCACGGTTTCGGGCTGTATCCACTACCGAAACCTCTTTCCATTGAATATCCGGTAAATTACAATGATGAAGTTTCTCAATGTGTTTAAGAATGGTATCAACCCCTATACACTCTCCGTAATAACTCCAGTGATGACCAAATTGCGGAAACAAGGGGTAGGGGGTTGTAGATTTCAGGTTTTCAAAATAAGTATAGAGATCAAGATAATTAAGACCTAAGGATTTGCTGCCCGATACAAACTGGTTATGATTTGTATTGATTACGGGGTGAACGTATTTGTTTTCCACAAACTCTTTACAATACGCTCCCTTGCCGGGCGCATATACTAAAAGAAGATCAATCCCTTTTTTCTTTAGTGTATCCTGTACAACTTTCGCTTTTTGTAATAACGTTTTTACTTTTTCTTCCGGAAGAAGATCATCACCAAACGCTGAATAAATATATCCTTCACTGAACACATAATCATCTTTACCTATTACAAAACCGTTAACGCGAATCTGATTAAAGGCTTTATAATAAAATTGATTGTTAAGGCGAACCATGCTTTCTTTCATGGACCAGTGATCATTGTTATAATCTTCTGTTTCCTCCTGGAAAGATCCATTAAACCAGCTTTCCCACGAAAATTTTGGTTTTTCGTCGCTTATCACCAAACCTACAAGATTGGGCTTGTTATAAGAGGTGTCTTCAACTCCATCCACCTTTTCCCGCTTCGAATATTTAATGTAGGTTAAAACCATCGGCCAGAAAATAGCCAATAACGCTATCATGCAATGAAGGGAATATGTTTTCTGTTTTACCGCCATTAAAATCTGAAATAAATAAATGGATTAAAATCTAACGCTGAAACATAACTTAAGGAAACATAAAATAATACAACACCTGTAATTAGAGCCATCCACCTGCCGTTGCCTGAAAATTTTTCACCATATACTTTTTGCTCACATAAATAAGTTGTGTGGGTGATGGCAAAGAATGAGAAAAATGCCGCCACTAATGCCATACAGATAAAATCATTATTCATCGCGAACTTACCATCGAACAGATTGAAGGCATACATTTTTTTTATTACTGTTACAGCATAGCCCAGATCCTCATTTCTAAAGAGTACCCAACCGGTAACTATAATTAGAAAAGTAACTGGTATTGAAATAAATTTCCCGGCTTTTTGAAAGACCTTTCCAAGAAATAGCCTTTCCAGCACAAGAAAAATTCCGTGATAGGCCCCCCACACAATAAAATTCCAGCTGGCACCGTGCCAGAAACCCGAAAGTAAAAAAACAATAATCAAGTTGCGGTAAAGTTTTGTGTCTGATACTTTATTTCCACCCAGCGGAATGTAAAGATAATTGCGCATCCAGGTTCCTAAGGTAATGTGCCACCTTCTCCAGAATTCAGTGATACTGCCGGAAATATACGGGTTGTTGAAATTTTCAGGAAGTTTAAAACCCATAATTTTACCCAGTCCAATGGCCATATCGCTATATCCGCTGAAATCAAAATAAATCTGGAACGTGTAGGCCAACGCTCCTATCCAGGCCGCTGCGGTATCCATTTGTTCAGGAGCTAATTTAAAAACGGCGTCAGCCTGCATTCCTAAAGTATTTGCAATTATTGTTTTTTTCGCAAGACCAATGCAAAAAATAAGAAAGCCGCTCAATTTGATATCGGGAGTATAATTTTTTTCACGGTTGGTTATCTGGTTTGCAATGTCGTGGTAGCGAACAATTGGCCCCGCAATTAATTTGGGGAACATTAAAATATACGTTTGATAATGCCAGAAATTTTTGAGTGGCTTGTGAATTCCGCGATAAACATCTATCACGTAAGTCAGGCTTTCGAACGTGTAAAAAGAAATACCAATGGGCAGGGCCACTTTAAGCCATGATATTTCGGTGCCTAAAAGAGCATTAATGTTTTCAATAAAAAAATTACAGTATTTAAAGTAAAAAAGTAAACCAACATTTAAGATAATTGAAACAACTAAAAATTTATTTTTTGCCCTTAGTGTTTTCTGATTATACATGGCTCTTACCAGGAAAAAATCAAGAAAAGTTGTACCAAGAATTACGAATATAAATTTTGGTCCACCCCAGCTGTAAAAATAAATACTTGCTAAAAGTAAAACGCCATTTTTAAATTTATGCGGAGCCAGATGGTACAGTAAAATAAATACCGGGAGAAAATAAATTAAATACGTTATGCCGCTGAATACCATACTTTAAAGGCACACAAAATTAAAATTATTTACCATTCGGGCGCCGGAAATTAGTGAACATGAAAAACTTTTTTATTGAAAAAGGACGGTGTTTACAAGTTCAACTCCAATTCCGGGTGAATCATTCAAAATCACTTTTCCGCCGTTATAAGTTATTCCTTTAAAAGGATCATTGGTTATCAGGTTAGGAGCGTCAAGATCAACATAATCGGCAAATTTCAGCAATTGAGCCATGGCAGAGGTGCCACAGGAACTTTCGGCCATACAGCCAAGCATTATTTCAAGATTATTTTTGCGGGCATACTGCACCATTTCAAGTGCGCCCGTAAGACCGGCCGATTTCATCAGTTTAATATTGATGCCTGTAAACACACCCTTTATTTTTTCAAGATCCTTTAAACGCTTTACACTTTCATCGGCAATTGTTGGAATAGGGCTTTTTTCGGTAACCCAGGCCATTTCACTGAACATTTCCACGGGCATAGGTTGTTCAACCAGTATAACATCCTGTTCTTTGAACCAGTGAAGCATGTCCAGTACAAAATGTTTATCCTTCCATCCCTGGTTAACATCTACATACAAGGGTTTATCGGTATGTTGGCGGATGAGCTGAATCAGCGCTTTATCATCAGAGGTTCCTGCTTTTATTTTTAAAATAGAAAAATCACCGGCCTCCTGAATTTTTTGCGCAAGCATTTCAGCGTTATCAATTCCAATTGTTGCAGAGGTGGAAACCGGCACGCTTTTTCCAAAACCCATTTTATCGTAATAGGGTGTGCCTGATATTTTTCCTGCCAGATCGGTTAAAGCTATATCAATAGAGGCTTTGGCGGCGTTGTTAGTTTCAGAAAGCAAATCAATGGTTTGAAATACCTCTTTTACATCAAATGAAAAATCAAGGGCGTCAATAACAGGTTTAACTTTTTCAAGAAAGGCGATGGTATTTTCCGGGGTTTCACCAAGATAAGCGGGTAAACAGGCTTCGCCGTAGCCAAAAAAACCATTATACTCAATTCTTACAAAAACGGTTGGTGTATGAGTTCTTACGTTTGAAGAAACTCCAAACGGATGTTTAAACTCGAGAAGATAAGATTTATAGGTTAGAACCATGATGCAATGTAAATTTTAGTGATCATAGTGCCGAAAGTATTTTAAACAAATCATTTTTTAAGAGTGTAATTGCATCGTAGAAGCTATCGCTGTATTGCATTTTTGCGCCCGCACCCTGCTTTTTTAATTTATAAAATTCAGCTTCACCGGCTTCGGTGGTTTTTAAATCAAGCATTAATTTATGAATGCGGATGGCTGTGCTTTTATCTTTCAACTGCAACCGCGCGGCCTGCCGCGATATAGTATTAATTAAAGTTTTAACCTTTGAATCGTTTTTACCTGTGCTTAGTTCTTCAAAATTTTCCCGTATGTCTTTAATTATTTCTTCTTTGCTCATGCTTTGATTACTGCAACAAAAATACTGTTATTACAACTAAAAATAAGCTTTTATCCTTTATTCCATTAACATCATTAAAAAAGAACAGTTTTAGCATTTTTCTGTTATTTTTGTGACATTATAAACTTCTCATGGGAAAAACTTTAAGCGACAAAAAATTAAAGTTCACAAAAGAACAATACATTACCTGGTATGAATCTATGCTGCTGATGCGTAAGTTCGAAGAGAAAACCGGACAGGTATATGTACAGCAAAAAATCAAGGGTTTCTGTCATCTTTACATTGGTCAGGAAGCTATAGTTGCAGGCACAGTAAGCGCTACAAAAAAGGGCGATAAACATATTACAGCTTACCGCGATCACGCGCACCCGATCGGGCTTGGGCTACACCCGAAATACGTTATGGCCGAAATGTACGCCAAGATTACAGGTTGCAGCAAAGGCAAAGGCGGAAGCATGCATATTTTCAGCAAAGAACATGGTTTTGTAGGCGGGCATGGCATTGTGGGCGGTCAGGTTCCATTAGGTGCGGGTATTGCATTTGCCGAAAAATATAACGGAACAGACAATGTTTGTGTTTGTTCTATGGGCGATGGGGCTGTTCGTCAGGGCGCCTTGCATGAAGCATTTAACATGGCCATGACCTGGAAATTACCTGTAGTATTCATAGTTGAAAATAACATGTATGCCATGGGGACCAGTGTAGAGCGAACCAGTAACGTTCATGAATTGTGGAAATTAGGTTTGGCTTACGATATGCCAAGTAAACCGGTTGATGGTCTAACCGTTGAAGCGGTGCATGAAGCAATGGAAGAAGCTGTAGCCCGTGCACGCAGAGGCGATGGTCCTACTTTTTTAGAAATGAAAACCTATCGTTATAAAGGCCATAGTATGAGCGATGCGCAAACATACCGG
>JAOQAF010000259.1 GCA_025963735.1 Bacteroidota bacterium | reverse complement strand
TACCGGTACACTTACTAATTTCGCTTTAACAGGTGCAAGTTCTAACTGGATTGCTCCGGGAGGTGTTGTAACTGGCTTTAGCACTCCAACTGCTTGTACTCAGGGCGCTGCTTTAAATTTTGATGGTACAAATGATCGCGTTTCTGTTCCAAATAACGCTTCTTTAAATTTTGGCACAGGTGATTTTACAGTAGAATCTTATTTTAAATCGGCAGTAGCCCAGTCCAACTATGCAGGTATTGTAGTTAAAGCTACCGGCGGTGGTAATACCGGTTTTCAGTTTGTAATAGTCGGGAATAAGCTTGCGGCTGAATTTTCAGACGGTGTAACTGCTCTTGGCGTTGGTAATGGTTTAAGTGGTACGACAACCCTAACAGACGGCATCTGGCATCATGTTGCAATGATTGTAACCCGTGCTCAAAATAAAATAGAATTATTAGTAGATGGTAATGTAGAGGCTACAGTTGTTAATGGAAGTATATCTACCATGAACATAAACGCTGCCGTACCTTTGTTCATAGGAACAGAGCGAACGAATACAGCATTTATGAACGGCAGTTTAGATGAAGTTCGTTTATGGAATGTTGCCAGAACCAAGTGCCAGATCAATACATTCAAAAATTGCGAAATTGCTTCAACAGCAGCAGGTCTGGTAGCCAATTATCATTATAACCAGGGAATCTCTTCCGGTTCAAATGGAGCAGAAACAAATTTAGCTGATTTCTCAGGAAATATAAATACCGGAACACTTGTTAACTTCGCTTTAACGGGTGCAACTTCCAATTGGATTGCTCCGGGTAGTGTTATCTCAGGTTCTGTTACCCCTGCTTCTTTAACACCAACAGTTATTGCAAGTCCTTCAAGTACTACTATCTGCAACAGCCAAAGTGCTGTATTAACGGGCGGTGGTGCTTCAACTTATACCTGGACTGGTGGTGTAGTTAATGCAACTGCCTTTACACCTACGGGAACCGCTTCTTATACTGTTACGGGAACAAATGCATCAGGATGTACAAACACAGCAGTTGCTTCTGTTAATGTAAACAATTGTACTCCTGCTGCAGCTTTAAATTTTGATGGTGTGAATGATTTTGTTGGAATACCTGCTTCTGCCAGTATTCCTATTGGAAATTTGCCTTACACCATTGAAGCTAAAATTAAACCAACTGTGTTAGGGGTTAGAGGTATAGTAGGTTGGGGTAATTATGGAACTGTTAATCAGGTAAACGCTCTTCGTTTAGATCCTTCAGGAAACATCGTAAATTACTGGTGGGGTGCGGATCTAACTGTTAGTCCATCACCAATTAATTTAGTTGACGGAAACTGGCACCACGTGGCTGCTACATTTGATGGAACTACGCGTTCTATATATGTAGATGGAGTTCTCAAGGGATCAGATACCCCGGGTGCGCATGCAGTGCCTAACTCTAATAATTTAAGAATTGGTTCAACTAATAATGGAGAATTTTTTAATGGCGGAATTGATGAAACCCGAATTTGGAACATAGCACGAACACAATGTGAAATTAATATGTATAAGGATTGCGAAATCCCTTCCACTGCAACAGGGCTTTCAGCTAATTATCATTTCAATCAGGCATTTGCAGGTGTAACTAATACGGTTACTTCTTTAACAGATGCTTCGGGAAATTCAAATACAGGAACACTTACTAATTTTGCCTTAACAGGTGCAACTTCTAACTGGATAACTCCGGGTGGAGTAATAACCGGCTCTACCACACCGGCTTCTTTAACACCTGTAGTAACTGCAAGCCCTTCAAACACTACCATTTGTAATAGTCAAAGTGCTGTATTAACCGGTGGTGGTGCTGCAACTTATACCTGGAATGGTGGCGTAATTAATGCAACAGCATTTACACCTACAGCAACTGCATCCTATACCGTTATAGGAAAAAATGCCAGTGGTTGTACCAATTCGGCAGTTGCAACGGTTAATGTAAACAATTGTACTCCTGCTGCAGCTTTAAATTTTGATGGGGTAAATGATTTTATTCAAATAGGAAATGTTATACCTACGGGAAGTTCATATACCAAAGAAATGTGGGTATATGCAAACAGCAATGGCTGTAATAATATGCTAAGTTCCGGAGATGATCCTTTTTATTTGTCAGGCGGTAAACTCGCAGCTGGTAATAGTGGAAATTATAACTATGTTCAAGACGCCAATAATTTTCCGCTTAATGCCTGGACGCATGCAGTAGTGACTTATGATGCACCTTCAGCAACAATGAATTTATATGTAAATGGCGTTTTGGTGGCCACAGGAAATAGCGCACCTGCTTATAGTGGTGTTCCAACAATGTATATTGGAAGACATACCGGCGGATGTTATTTTGATGGTACGTTAGATTAAATACGCATATGTAATGTAGCACGCACACAATGTGAAATTAATACATATATGAATTGCGAAATTCCTTCAAATGCAACAGGTCTATTAGCAAATTACCATGTCAATCAAGGTTTTGACGGGGTTACCAATACGGTTACTTCCTTAACAGATGCTTCCGGAAATTCAAATACAGGAACACTTACGAACTTTGCTTTAACGGGTGCAACTTCCAATTGGATTGCTCCTGGTGGAGTTATCTCCGGTTCTGTTACCCCTGCATCTTTACCGGTAGTAACAGCAAGTCCTTCAAACACTACAATCTGTAACAGTCAAAGTGCTGTTTTAAATGGCGGCGGTGCTGTAACTTATACCTGGACGAACGGTGTAATTGATGCAACGGCGTTTACGCCTACAGCAACTGCATCTTATACAGTTATCGGATCAAGTGCTGTTGGTTGTACAAATTCTGCAGTGGCTACTGTAAGTGTAAATAATTGTACTGCGGCTGAAGCTCTTAATTTTGATGGAGTTGATGATTATGTAGCAATAAGCAGTAATGCTGCACTCAGCATGACAAATTCTATAACTATGGAGACCTGGGTTAAAACAAGCGGTTTGCCTACGGGTGAGCAATATATATGTACCAAAAGTAACGACTCTTATTACATGGGCTTAAATGTTTCGGGTAATGTTGGAAGAGTTAGTTTTTACCTTAACAATGTTTCACCAGGATGGTTATTTAGTAATTCTAATACCGTTAATGATGACAATTGGCATCACATTGCCGCTACATACGATGGCGTTATTATGAAACTCTATATAGATGGCGTGTTAGATAATTCTGCTATTCTATCAGGATCTATAACTACAGGACCAAATAATGTTGATTTGGGATCTAGAAACGGCGCTCAATTTTTACAGGGATCACTTGACGAATTCAGAATCTGGGACATAGCACGCACACAATGCGAAATCAACGAATATAAAAACTGCGAAATACCGTCAGCTACAACAGGTCTTGTAGCTAACTATCACTTCAACCAAGGATTTGATGGTGTTACAAATACAGTGACTACGTTAGCAGATGCTTCCGGAAACTCGAACACAGGAACACTTACTAATTTTGCTTTAAGCGGAACTACTTCAAACTGGATTGCTCCGGGTGCAGTTGTGTCAGGTTCAATAGCTCCTGCTTCTTTAAATCCTGTTGTAAGTTCATCTATTACAAATTCTATTATCTGTGATGGACAGTCAACAACTTTAAACGCAGGTGGAGCTGATACCTATAACTGGTCTGGTGGAATAGTAAACGGAGTAGCCTTCACCCCAAGTGTAAGTGCATCGTTTACTGTGGTAGGTACAAATACGTTAACAGGTTGTTCAAGCACCAATACTTCCATTCAATCAGTAACCGTAAACGCTTTACCGGTAATTTCGGTTAACAGCGGGTCTATCTGTAACGGACAATCTTTTACAATGACACCGGCAGGTGCTTCTACTTATACTTTCTCTAACGGTTCTGCCATTGTTACACCAACTGCTGACGCAAGTTACTCTGTAACAGGCACAAGTACTGCTGGTTGTCTCTCTTCAACTGCAGCAGTATCAAGCATTACCGTGAATACTTTACCGGTGGTTACAGCAAATACGTCTAATTCGGTGGTGTGTGAAGGATCATTGGTTTCTCTTACCGGTAGTGGTGCTGATACTTATACTTGGACAGGCGCTGTAACAAACGGTGTTGCGTTTACCCCAACAGTAACAGACTCTTATAGTGTAACAGGTACAAATACCTTAACGGGTTGTACAAGTACTAACGTTGCAGCAGCAAGTGTTACAGTAAATGCAAATCCGGTTATAGCAGCAGCAAGTGGTGCTATCTGTAACAACGGAACATTTACGATCACTCCAAATGGAGCTAATACATATACCATCAGCGGAGGTTCCGCGGTTGTTTCTCCAAGTACAACTACTTCTTATTCTGTAACAGGAACATCTTTGGAAGGTTGTACCGGGAATACTGCGGTTGTTACGGTTTCGGTACAATCTTCGTTAACTGTGAGCATTGCAGGTTCAAACACAGTGTGTGACGGCCAAGCAGTTAGTTTAACCGCTAACGGTGCTGCAACTTATACATGGAATAATGGTGCAGTAAGTAACACTATTGCTCCGACTCCGACAGTTAATACTACTTACAGTGTTACTGGTTCAAGCGGAACCTGCAGCAACTCTGCGGTAATTTCTGTTACTGTAAATTCTACTCCAACCGTGAGTGCCGTTTCAAACACAAGCTTAATTTGCAGTGGCCAAACAGTAAGCTTAACAGCTAGCGGTGCGGTTACATATACCTGGAGTACTAACGCAACAGGAGCGAACATTACAGATACTCCAACGACGTCTACAACTTATACTGTAACAGGTGCTGATGTGAATGGTTGTTCGAATTCTGCCACTGTTTTCCAAAATGTTAGTGTTTGTACGGATGTTAAATCTGTGAGTAATTATCTTTCTCAGATCGAAATGTATCCTAATCCTACAACAGGAATGGTAACAGTTAAATTGAATTCAAACGCTCAGATCATTATCGTGAACACGGTTGGTCAGGTTATAGCTAATGAATTAATGACTGAAGGAAAGCGTGATTTTGATATCACCCCTTTTGCTAACGGTATTTACTTTGTAAAAGTTATTGCAAACGGAAATCAACAAACGTTTAAATTAATTAAGGAATAATATATTCTAACCAAAATAAAAATTCCCGCTTGTTAATTCAGGCGGGAATTTTTTTTATCACTATTTTTTATTTGTATTACCCCGGATATTTCTGAAGTTTAACGTCAAATTTGAGAAGGTCATCAATCAAATTCTAAATGTCTTCCACAAAATCATTTACACGCAGAAAAATAGCTGCAAATTAGCCTTATCCGGTTAGCCTCTTGTAGAAATCGGACAGCGAATTACAATTGAATGAATGTTTGAAGTCGGCATCAATTTCCAGCCCTCAGGTTGGTTAAACTTAAAAGGAAGAATGATCTTATAAATCTTTTAATCTGCAAATGGTTTACATAAATGTGAGCTACCATTAAAACTCAACATTGCTTTTTTTGCTATTTATTAATTGGCAGGAACTCCTATTACTAACAGTTGAAATACATTCTGCTTTTTTATAAGAGGCTTAATTTTTTTACTTTTTAAGCTAATGATCTATTTTTGATGTTGACTATTATTTAAGCAACACAACATGACCCGCCAGACTGCGAGCCCTTCCGGTAATATCAGTGAGTTCTATTTTCCAGGTATATGTATCATTGCTTAGTATGATGTCTGCATTTCCGTTTTTCCCTCCGTTCCAGCCCCGCGTATAATCATTGCAGTGAAACACTTTTTCACCCATTCGGTTGTATATCCAAAGTTGATACGTTTCTGTTTTCCAACCCATTCCTTCAGGTAAAAAAACCTCATTTAAACCATCACCGTTAGGTGAAAATGAATCAGGAACAAACAATGTAAATTCCGGCAATACTTTAATATCGCGCATTACAGAATTTGTACAGCCCTGCATATTGGTAACAGTTAAAATTACGGGATAATTTCCTATTGCTTTAAACTCATAAGCAGGGTTTGCTAAAGAGGAAGAATCAAGGCCACCAAAATTCCATTCACGCCTTACAGCATCCACCGATGATTGATCGGTAAACTGAACGACCGGATCTAATTCGGTTAAAGTGTATTTATTTGCAATAAACTCCGCAGTTGGTGACGGTAATACGGTAACCGTTAGAGGCGCGCCTAACATACCGGTGCAGCCGAATGAATTGCTGACAGCATGATTGCCGGTGTAAATTCCTGGATTTGAAAAACAAAAGACGGGGTTTGTTAGTTGACTTGTTGTCCCATCATTAAAATTCCATTCCTGATGCGCCAATACTCCATATTGCGTTGAACTTCTGTCTGAAACATTAAAACAAAAAGGAGCGCAACCCATTAACTCTTGGCTCGAAATGGCTACCATCGGCTTTGGAGACACGAGGGCAGTAAATAATTTTTGTTCGTTTTTAGCACAAGCCCCTGATATTGTAACATCAACAGTATAAATTGTTGTAACGGAAGGGGTAATATTAATGGCCGAAGTTGTATAGTTTCCCGGTGTCCATAAAAAGCTGATAGGATCAGTAATTCCGGTTGTGCTAACCTGAAGCAAAGTATTATCGCCAAAGCAGCTAATTATTGTTTGGCTCGCAGCACCTGTTGAACCTGCAGGTTCTGTAATAGTAACGGTGTTTGTAGTGCTGCATCCTAAAGCATCTTTTACCGTAACAGAATAATTACCTGCTGTTAATGAATAAGCAGTGGACGTAAATTCGTTCACCGGAGTCCATGTATAACTGTAACCACCATTTCCATTTAACGGCAGAACTGTCGCGCTTCCATTATTTCCGCCATGACAAGTAACATTATTTACCGGGCTGAATGATGTTCCTAAAACATTTACGGTTTTTGAAAAAACACTGTTACCTCCGCAGGTACCGCCAATAGTAGTAAGCGAAACTGTATACATACCTGGATTACTGAAAACGTGTGTGGCATTGGTTAAAGTAGAAGTATTATTGGCACCGGTAGACGGATCTCCAAAATTCCACAAATAAGATCCCGGTGAAGAACAGGAAGAATTTATACTCGTAAAATTGGAACATGTATTGGTAAAGGTAGAAGGACTTATAACTGAATTTTCAATAGTGAAATCGTCTATCGCAAAACCGTCGAAATTATTACAGCTTGTGCCTGATCCGAAAGTAAAACGAAATTTTACATTACTCTGACCTGCTAAATTGGCAAGGCAATGCCTGGTTGTTACCCATCCCATACTTCCCCCACCACCCTGGCAGCTGCCTGTGGTTGGTTTACTGTTACCCGACCAGCCTTGTTTTGAGCCTGACCAGGCAAGATAATTTATCGTTCCGTAATTGATCCAGTTTTGTGTAGTGCAATTAACAGGATCGTTATAATTACCGATAGTTGTCCAGGTAGAACCGTTATTAGTTGAATACTGAAGATTACCTCCATCATATTTGTATTCCATTTCCCAGAAAATTTTGAAACTTACGGAAGGGTAGGTGAGAGTTGAGAAATTATAACAAGGGCTTTCAATATAGGATTGTTGTCCACCTGCGTAACTTGAGCCGTTAAGGCCGCCGATTACCCAGCATTTTGCGCCTCCGCCGGCTGATGAAATAACCGCTTTGGAAGGACTACCCCAGGCCCAATCACTATTAGTGCCACCTGACATCCAAACCGGACCTGATTCAAAAGTTTCGGTATTAGGAAAAGAAGAAATGCATTGGGCAAAAAGGGTTCCTGAAAAAGAAAGTAATGAAACAAAAAATAATTTAAGCAGACTCACCTTTTTCATTAATAAAATATATATTTTATCAAGCGGCTTCGGCGGAATAAAAGGCGCCTCAAGGGTGTTCACTTGCGGAGCTAAGATAATAAATTTAAAGGCAGGAATTTGTTAAACGATATTAACTAAATTTAAGTTAAAGCTTAAATTAATTATCCTAACACTTGACGTAAATCTTCAATAAGATCTTCCACATCCTCAACACCAACGCTTAAACGTAAAAGATTATCCACCACCCCCGACCGGTCGCGTTCTGCTTTTGGTATCGAAGCGTGTGTCATGGTCGCCGGATGGTTAACCAGCGATTCAACACCGCCCAGACTTTCTGCCAGTGAAAAAACTTTAAAAGAAGAAGCAATGTTAAATGTATCTTCAACAGTACAGTGTTTAAGCACAATAGCGATCATTCCTCCAAAATCGCGCATTTGTTTTTTTGCAATTTCATGGTTTGGATGATCTTCAAAACCCGGCCAGTAAATTTTTTCAACTTTTGGATGGGTTTTTAAAAATTCAGCGATCTTTCTTCCGTTGTAGCAGTGACGCTCCATGCGCAGGTGCAGTGTTTTAATTCCACGCATTACCAGAAAACTGTCCATTGGACCGGGAGTAGCGCCGCAACTGTTATGAATGAAAGCGAGTTTTTCATATAATTCGTCATCGTTAACAACAAGGGCCCCCATTACAACATCGCTGTGTCCGCCTAAATATTTTGTAACGCTGTGCATTACTATATGAGCGCCGAGTGCCAGCGGGTTTTGCAAAAATGGAGAAGCAAACGTATTATCTACAGCAAGAATTATATTGTTTTCCTTCGCGATTTTTCCGCAGGCTTCAATATCGATGATCTGCATTGTAGGATTGGTGGGAGTTTCCACCCATATCATTTTTGTATTTACATTCACATACTTAATAATATTATTTACATCGTGCATGTTTATGAAGTGAAACTTGATGCCGAAGTTCATGAACACTTTGGTAAACATCCTGTAGCTGCCACCATAAAGGTCATCACCCGTAATAATTTCATCACCCGGGCGAAGCAACTTCATTGCCGCGTCCATTGCGCCCATGCCGCTGCTAAAGCATAGACAATGTTTTGCGTTTTCAAGTGAAGCAATGTTTTTTTGCAATGCTTCGCGGGTTGGATTTTTTCCGCGGGCATAGGCATATCCTTTGTGTTTGCCGGGATATTCCTGCACGTAGGTACTTGTTTGATAAATAGGGGTCATGATAGCTCCTGTTGTAGGATCTGCCTCTGCGCCTGAATGTATAGCCCTTGTGCCGAATTTATGTTTGCTGAAATCTGTCATATATAATAAAAAGATAAAATTAAGTACTTTATTACAATCCAAAAAAGAAAGATATAAGTTCTTATTTCACTTTAATGAAATCAACAAAGAATTAAAGGAAAAATGCGGCATAAAAAAGGCCGCTTGTATAAGCAGCCTTTAAAAAAGTTGATGTTGATTAATGATGGCCTTCAGCAGGCTTCTCATTGTTTAATTCTTTTTCCGCTTCACGTTCGGCAGCTGCATCATGAGCAGAGGGGTGACCGTGACCAGCGCGTAATTTAATCTGCTGCTCCACTAATAAAGGATCAACCTTGGTAAAACGCCCTGATTCTCCGGAATAAGTACCCTCGCTAAGAATAATAAAAATACCGTAAAACATGAAAGTTATATAAGGTACAAGAATAATGTACTTAAAAAATTTAACTTCATGCCCCAGGTGCATAAACCAGATAACGATGAATGCGGCCTTGGCAACAGTTAAGCCGATAAATAACACCTTTAACCATAAAGTGCCGCTCCAACCGTGACCAGGAGCCATCGATCCAATAATAAGTTCTGCAACGGTTATAACAAGCATGATCCAAAACACGTTCCATAAAGTGCGACGCGCTTTTTTACCATAGTCGGCATCATGGTTATACATGGTTTCGTAAGAAGGATAATTATCGTGAAATTCTGACATAATAATTTATTTTAATTTTTTACTTAATTCTAATTTCTTAAATCTTACTTCTATAATAAATAAAAGAAGGTAAATACGAATACCCAAACAAGATCTACAAAGTGCCAGTAAAGACCGACCTTTTCAACCATTTCGTAATGACCGCGTTTTTCGTATGTTCCTTTTAAAACATTAAGGAATATAATTAAGTTGATTACAACACCAGAGAATACGTGGGTTCCGTGAAAGCCTGTTATAAAGAAGAAATAGTTAGCAAATTGAGGAACACCATATTCATTAACTGTCATGTTAGCGCCACGAAAAGTATCAATAATATAAGCCCCTTTTTCAAAATCCCAAACGTGACGAAGCGCGCCGCCAGTTCCATCAGGACCTCCTGTGTGCGTGCCTGTAATAAAGTGATACCATTCCCATGCCTGAGACAATACGAACATTAAACCACCAACGATTGTCCAGAACATCCACACCGTAACACCTCTGCGATCCATGCGTTTACCTGCCTCTACCGCTAATACCATGGTTACAGAAGACATGATGAGAATGAAAGTCATTAAACCTACATAAGCTAATGGCAAATGCTGTTCAACAAAAGGAAAGTGAGTAAACACGTTTTCCGCTTTGGGCCACACATCAGCATATTTGTGACGGATAAAACCATAAGACATTAACAAACCTCCAAAGGTTAAAGCATCGGAAATAAGGAAAAACCACATCATCATTTTTCCGTAACTAACGCCAAAAGGTGATTTACCGCCGCTCCAGGCGTCTTTTGTATCAATTTCTGCAGTGTGAGCCATATTTATTTAAAATAATGTTAAAATTCTGTTGCAATATTAGCGATAAAAATATAAAAACAAAAACAAATATACCCATAACAGATCAAGAAAATGCCAATAGATGGCAGTTAGCTCTATACCAAGGTAATCGGATGAAGAATATTTTTTCAACAGGCTTTTTGTTAATGAAACAACAAGGGCTATTATTCCCCCGGTCATGTGCAGCATATGTAATAACGCAATAAAATATAAAAATGAACCGGAGGCATTGGCGTACTTGCCAACAAAGTAAATACCCTGCATGGTTAATTGTTTCCAGCCTTCAACCTGCGTATAAAAAAATGCAATACCGAGCACAAGGGTTAAAAAAAGACCAAGTGAAGCCATTTTGGTATTATTTTTTTTTATGGCCATTTGTGCCATTAACATGGTAAGACTGCTGGTTACAATAATACAGGTGCTTATGATGGCTATATCGGGTAAATGAAAAACAAGCCAGTTACCATTATCGGCTCTTACCACATAAGCACTAGTCAATCCCGCAAAAAGCATAATGATGCTTATTATGCCAATGTATAAAAGGGGTTTAGCAGTTTTACGGGTGGCTTCTTTAATTTCGGCTTTATGCAGATTATAATTTTTTATTTTTGTTGATTCGGCCATTTAAATTAAGATTTAGTCATTAACGCCAGTTGAACAACAGGTAAATAGACTAACGTTACCAAAAATAATTTTTTAGCGTTAGCGTCTGTTGGCAACCTGTAAAAATTGTATGCCTGCAGCAGCAGCGTTGATCCTGAGAGAAGGCAAACGGAAGCGCTTATAATCCCAACAAATTGAAAAACAAATGGAAGCATGCTGGTTAATAGTAAGAACACCGAATAAATAAGTATCTGAAATTGTGAAGCCTGATCTTTCCCGCCGTTTGAAGGCAGAAGGTAAAAGTCGGCTTTAGCGTAATCATCACTGTTAAACCAGGCAAGGGCCCAAAAATGTGGGAATTGCCAGATAAACTGAATTAAAAAAAGAAGGACAGCAAAAAATTTTATCTCACCAAATCCTTGCGTTGCAGCAACAGCTCCAATCAGTGTTGGCAGGGCCCCTGGGAAAGCGCCTACAAAAACCGAGAGTGGAGTTACACGTTTTAAAGGCGTATATACCAGTGCGTATAAAATAATACTTACAAAACCCAGAATACCACATAAAGGATTGGTGTATACCCATAATAATATCGTACCGCTGATCCCACAAATTGCACAAAAAATAAAAGCTTCCGTTGATGATAAAACCCCTGTTGGCATTGGCCTAAGTCGGGTGCGTGTCATTAACTTATCAAGATCTTTTTCAATGATCTGATTAAATCCGTTGGCGGCAGAGGTTACTAAAAATCCTCCTAACCCAAGAGCAAGTAATTGGAGGGAAATTATTTCCTCAGCCACAGTTAAATAAGTTATAATAGCAGAAAAAACAACCAGAGATCCTAACCTGAATTTTGTTAGTTTTAAATATCCCAAAACCTTTGAGGTGGAGGTGTTCTGTGATGATATGTGTGAAGATGAAGTTTCCAAAAAGTGTGTAAATTTAGTACTAAAATCCGTACCGGTATATTTTTATTAAGGCCCTTAAAAAATATCTTTTAAAAAAAAGCTTTTTTAGTTAAAATAATTTTTTACTTTTGCCCTGAACAATCAAAAATTAACGATGAATTCAAAATTTTTACGCACAATTGGAGCCAGTCTGTCTGTAGCTGTTATATTAACAAGTTGCAACGGTTTAGGCAAAATGATCAAAAAACAAAAAGACATTAAATATACCGTAACGCCAAACCCTATTGAAATGCATGCTGACAGCATTCAGTTCAACGTGACCGGAAAGTTTAATCCGAAATTATTCGCTAAAAAAGTTACTTTAACTTTAACTCCGGTTGTTAAGTACTCGGCAGGTGGTGAAAAAGTTCTTAAACCTGTAACCTTAGTTGGTGAAAAAGCCACTGGAAGCGGTCAGAAAATAGCTTATACTACAGGTGGAACCTTTAATTACACTTCAGAAAAGTTTGCTTATGAGCCTGCAATGCGCAACGCTAAAGTTGAATTACGCGGCGAAGGACAAGTAAAAAAGAAAAAGAAAGCTTTTGCTCCGGTTGAATTAGCTGATGGAACAATTGTAACTCCTTTATTAGTTCGTAACGATGAAAAAGGAATTATGGGTAAAGATGCATTTGTAAAAACAACACCTGCTAACCAAACTACTCATATATATTATGTAATTAACCAGTCAAACGTTCGTCCTGCAGAAATGAAATCTGAGGAAATGAAGTCTTTCGATAAATTTATGAAAGACAACATGAACTCTCCATGGTATGAATTCAAAGGAATCAGCGTTTCTGCTTACGCTTCCCCGGATGGCGAAACTGAAAAGAATGAGCACCTTGCAAAAGACCGCGCTACTTCAGGTTCAAACGCTGTAATGGGTGAGTTTAAAAAGAACAAAAACAAAGATGTAACTTTTGGTAAAACAAAAGAACAATATCAGGTTGCAACAACCAAAGAAGACTGGGAAGGTTTCAAAGCCTTAATGGAAGAGTCTACAATGGCCGATAAAGATTTGATCCTACGTGTTCTTACTATGTATTCTGATCCTGATCAGCGCCGTAAAGAAATAAAGAATTTATCTAAAACTTATCTTGAGTTAGCTAATAAAATTCTTCCAAAATTACGTCGTTCTGAAATCACTGTTAACATCGACAAAAAATCACGTACAGATGAGCAAATCACTAAATTAATGACTTCTTATCCTGATAGTTTATCAGTTGAAGAATTAATGTACGGTGGTAATTTAACAAATGACGTTAACACTAAAGTTCAGGTTTACCAGGCAGCCGAAAAACAATACGCAAGCGATTGGAGAACTTCCAATAACTTAGGTGTTGCCTTATTAATGCAAAACAAAGTTGCTGAAGCCGGCGAAGCATTTAAACGTGCCGAAAAAACCGCTAGTGGGAACCCTGCTGTTTATAACAACCTTGGTATCATCGAAGCTAAAAACGGTAACCGTGTAGCTGCAATGGATCTTTACAAAAAAGCTGGTTCGGCTCCAGAAACCATATACAACATGGGTATTCTAGATGTTCGTAACGGTAAATACTCTGATGCAGTTGCT
>JAOQAF010000053.1 GCA_025963735.1 Bacteroidota bacterium | reverse complement strand
GAGCGATGCGCAAACATACCGGACAAAAGACGAAGTAAAAGAATATCAAAAACAGGATCCGATTGAAAAAGTTTTGGATACCATGAGAAAAAACAAGTGGATCGATGACGCAGGGATTGAAGCTGCGGAAGCCAAAGTAAAAGAACTGGTGGAAGAAAGCGTGAAGTTTGCCGAAGATAGTCCCTATCCTGAAGCGGACGAGCTTTATAAAGATGTGTATGCTGAACCGAATTATCCGTTTATCGAGTTGTAATTTTTAATTAATTAAAAATTGAAAATTAATAATTAAGAATGGCGAAGTCGAATTTAATACAAGACAGAACTTTTAATTTCTCTTTGGAGATAATTAAATTATATGTTCAAATGTCTGAAAAAAAGGAATATGTTCTTTCTAAGCAGTTATTAAGGTCAGGTACAAGCATTGGCGCGAAAGTTGAAGAAGCTATTGGAGCACAAAGCAAGCGCGATTTTCTTTCTAAAATGAATATATCTTTAAAGGAAACCAATTATTGGCTCCGCTTATTAAAAGAATGTAAATTGGTGGATATCGACTACAATTCCTCTTTAAAAGAAAGCCAGGAAATAACAAATATTATCTCCGCGATTGTAAAAACTACAAAACAAACAGTATAAAATTTTTAATTCTTCATTTTTAATTCTCAATTCAAATTAAATGGCTGAAATAGTAAGAATGCCCAAACTGAGTGATACCATGACCGAAGGGGTTGTGGCCAAGTGGCATAAAAAGGTTGGCGACAAAGTTAAAAGCGGAGATCTTCTCGCAGATATTGAAACCGATAAAGCCACCATGGAATTTGAAAGTTTTCAGGATGGTGTTTTATTGCATATTGGGGTGGAAGAAAAAAAATCTGTGCCTGTTGACTCCATCATTGCTATTTTAGGAAAAGAAGGTGAAGATATATCTGAACTATTAAAAGGCGAGTCTTCTTCTAAAAATACAGAAGGGAAAAAACAGGAAGATAAAAAACAAGACAGTAAAAAAGAAGAGTCAAAAGACGGTAAAAAAGAAGAATCGGTTGATAAAAAAAGTGAATCTTCTGAAAGCGGTAATAAAAAAGAGTTGCCATCCACTGTGCAAGTTGTAAAAATGCCAAAGTTGAGTGATACAATGACCGAAGGTGTAATTGAAAAATGGCACAAAAAAGTTGGAGATAAAGTAAAGAGCGGTGAATTATTAGCAGATATAGCAACTGATAAAGCCACAATGGAATTTGAATCTTTCCAGGACGGTGTTTTATTGCACATTGGTGTTGAAGAGGGGAAAAGCATTCCGGTTGATGGCGTAATTGCTATTCTTGGGAAAGGCGATGAAGATGTAAAAGCCGTGCTTGCAGCAGTCGGTTCAGGTGGAGAAAAAAAGAGCGAGGATAAGTCGCAAGAGAGCCATAGCAAAAATGACAAGGCAAAGGATGATGGGGGGAAAGATAATAAAGCAAATGAAAAATCCTCTTCGAACTCTGATCAAAAAACTCAAAATTCTGAACAATCATTAGGCGGGCGTATAAAAGCTTCCCCTTTAGCAAAGGCTTTGGCAAAAGAAAAAGGCATAGATTTAAGTAAAGTGAAAGGCTCCGCTGATAACGGAAGAATTACAAAAGCGGATATAGAAAACTACAAGGAAGGTTCAGCAACTGCTGGTTCAGGCAGCAGTCAGCAGTCGGCAGGAGGCAATGTTTCCTTAGGCAAAGAAAGTTACACCGATGAACCCGCTTCGCAGATGCGTAAAACCATTGCCCGAAGATTGTTAGAGAGTAAAAATGGAGCGCCGCATTTTTATTTGAATATTGAAGTGGATATGGATAATGCCATGGCGGGAAGGGAAGCTATTAATAAGATCAGTGAAGTGAAAACTTCTTTTAACGATCTTGTAATAAAAGCGGCAGCTGCGGCATTAAAGAGGCATCCACGCGTTAACAGCAGCTGGATGACCGATAAAATAAGGATCAATCACCACATTCATATTGGCGTTGCCATTGCAGTGGAAGATGGATTACTGGTGCCTGTAGTAAGATTTGCAGACCAAAAATCTATTTCACAAATAAGCACGGAGGTAAAGGAATTTAGTAAAAAAGCAAAAGATAAAAAATTACAACCGGCCGACTGGGAAGGAAATACATTCACCATTTCTAATTTAGGAATGTTTGGTATAGAATCCTTTACCTCCATAATCAATTCTCCTGAATCGTGTATCCTTTCAGTAGGCGCTATCCGTCAAATACCGGTGGTGAAAAACGGAGCCGTAGTTCCGGGCAATGTAATGAAACTTACGATGGCCTGCGACCACAGAAGTGTTGATGGAGCAACCGGAGCCGCTTTCCTGCAAACCTTAAAAGTGTTTCTTGAAAACCCGGTGACAATTCTGGTGTAATAGTAATTGGTATTCTAAAACGCTTTCCCTGAAAATGGTAAAGTGTTTTTTTATGCATTCATTTGAATGTGTTTAAATATTATTTATAATAAATACACACTATAAAAATTAACTATGAATTACTTCACTCTTATTTTTTCTTTGCTGATTTCTTCGGTGTGTTTTTTCTTCAGCATCAAAATGATAAGGCTTTACCTTAAAGTAAAAAAATGGAGTAGGGTGAGCGCGCGAATTATTTCTAAAGAAATGTTTATTCATCCCAAATATTCAACCTCCCGGTCGCCTTACGGGATCAAAGCAGAATATCACTACAAGATGAATGATATAGAATATTCCGGACATTTTATTTATCTAGCTGAACTTGCCGGCGGACAAACGAATCACATGAAATCGGTGGCTGAAAAGAGACTTGAAAAAATAGAGCCCACAATGTTGATTTACATAAATCCAGAAGATCCCAAACAATCGGTTATGTTTTGCGAAGGCATTGGTTTATATGTGTTTGTTTTTTGTATGGGTGTACTCTCACTTTTTATAGGGTTAGGCGGCATGTTAATATAAAATATTGATATTTTATTTGGCTTTGAATTGTAAAATTTCCAAATCATATTTCGTGAAAGTAAATGATGATAAAATAATCGGTACTCAGAAATTTTATAATTCAAGATAAAATACGTTTGAAAAATTCCTCTTTAAATTCAGAAGATAATAAACACGTTTATCATTTACCCGAATCAATACTCGCCCGCATTCGTGCACGTGTCATTGTTCCGCTTAAAGAAGCTATGCGGATAAAAGAGTACCATGAGAACGAAAGGAATTATAAATTTCATGTGTATAAAAAAATAAAGGGCAGTAAAAAACAAAAAGTATTTCGTTCGTACAGTTTTAAAGTAACCGGAACACTAAGACACGAAATGTATATTAAACCTTTAAATCCTAAGCTTATAAAAAGTTTAACAGGAGAAAAATTTAATTACAGACTTATAATAAAACCTAACCGCCATATCAATCTTGATGATGATCGTTACAACAATAGGAGCATTGAGTTGATTATATTCTTTAGAAAAGCATATATCGCTTCTGTGAAATGAGATAAAGTTTTTTATTGTAAGTATTACTCGCAGAGCGCGCCGAGGTCACGCAGAGAATCGCGGAGAGACTTTGTAGTTTAATCATCTTTACGAGACTTCTCGGAGAATAAGAAAGGCCGAAGCAAACTATTAGGGGAATGTTTCTCGCAAATTAAGTTTGAGAAAGTGATTTTAAT
>JAOQAF010000230.1 GCA_025963735.1 Bacteroidota bacterium | reverse complement strand
GCATTTTTGTGTTAAAAAATAAACACCTTTGTAATGAACATTTAAAAATTCATCAAACATATTTTCAGTAACCTTTTCAAAAGGCACAGTAGCGCCCATGCCAGCGTTGTTAATAAGAAAATCAAAGGTATCTGCATTAAAATTCTCTTTTATTTGTTGCGTCAGAGAAAGTATAAAAGGATCAATATTTTTCGAATTCTTTAAATCAAAATTTACAGCAAAAGCCCTGCTTCCCAAAGCTTCAATTTCTTTAACCGTTCCCTCCGCAGCATCTTTATTTGTTGCATAGGTAATAACTATATCAACATTTTTTTTTGCAAGACACAGGGCCATATCCTTACCTAATCCCCTACTTGATCCGGTAATGAGCGCTATTTTTTTATTTTCAGTCATAAATTATTTGTGAGGTTTTGGTTATTTGCAAATGTAATATATTAATGGTTACACCTTGTCAGGCCCTGGCAAAATCTTATCTTTACACTCTTAATCCAGATACATAATAAAGACGGTATGGAATATAATTTCACGGAAATAGAAAAAAAATGGCAGGCGCGTTGGGCCAGGGAAAAACCATTTAAGGCAGAAAATAATTCTTCTAAGCCAAAATACTATGTTCTGGATATGTTTCCTTATCCTTCAGGGGCCGGCCTGCATGTAGGACATCCCTTAGGTTATATCGCTTCCGATATTATGGCCCGGTACAAAAGGCATAAAGGCTTTAATGTTTTACATCCAATGGGTTACGACTCGTTCGGTTTACCGGCAGAACAATACGCTATCCAAACCGGCCAGCATCCCGCCATTACAACCGAACAAAATATAAACCGTTACCGCGAACAACTTGATAAAATTGGCTTTAGTTTTGATTGGGACAGGGAAGTAAAAACATCGGACCCTGATTATTATAAATGGACGCAATGGATTTTCATTCAGTTATTCAACAGCTGGTATAACAAGAATAGTGATAAGGCGGAAAAGATCGACTCATTAATTAAAGAGTTTGAACAGAATGGAAATACCTCTGTAAATGCGGTTTGCGATGAAAACACAAAATCATTTTCTTCGGCAGACTGGGCTGGCTTTTCGGAAAAAGAAAAATCAGATGTGTTAATGCAATACCGCATCGCTTATCTTGGCGAAGCATATGTGAACTGGTGTCCGGCAATGGGAACAGTTTTGGCAAACGATGAAGTAAAGGATGGAGTAAGCGAACGCGGTGGACATTCTGTTGAAAGAAAATTAATGAAACAATGGAGCATGCGAATAGTTGCTTATGCGCAGCGTTTATTAAACGGCCTTGATAAAATAGACTGGCCCGAAAGTTTAAAAGAATCTCAGCGTTATTGGATTGGGAAAAGTGAAGGCACTTCCTTAAAATTTAAACTTGAAAATTTTGATTCAGAGATTGAAGTATTTACAACACGGCCGGATACTATTTTCGGAGTTTCGTTTTTAACTCTCGCGCCTGAACACGAACTCGTTCAAAAAATAACAAGTACCTCACAAAAGAAAGCGGTAGACGATTATATTATTAAAGCTAAAAGCAGAAGTGAACGTGAAAGACAGGCGGAAGTAACAAAGGTGAGCGGTGTTTTTACCGGCGCGTATGTTAAACATCCGTTTTCCGGAAATCAAATTCCTGTTTGGATTGGCGATTATGTTTTAGCAGGATATGGCACGGGGGCTGTAATGGCAGTACCGGGACATGATTCGAGAGACTATGCATTTGCAAAACATTTTAATTTACCAATACCGGAAGTTGTGGAAGGCGGAGATCTTTCTAAAGAGTCTTATGATGCCAAAGAAGGTAAATTAGTAAACTCTGATTTTTTAAACGGACTTGATGTTAAAGCCGCCATAAAAAAAGCAATTGAAGAAATTGAGAAAAAACAATTAGGTAAAGGCAAAACAAATTTCAGATTACGTGATGCCGTTTTTGGGAGACAGAGATACTGGGGCGAACCAATTCCTGTATATTACAAAAATGGCATTCCAAATGTATTACCTGAAAATGAACTGCCTTTGGTATTACCTGAGGTTGATAAATTTTTACCAACTGAAGACGGTGAGCCTCCTCTGGCGAGAGCCAGGGCCTGGAAATATAAAGGCGAGTTCGATTATGAATGGACAACCATGCCGGGATGGGCCGGCAGCAGCTGGTATTTTTTACGTTACATGGATGCTAATAATGAGAAAACATTTGCTGACAGAAAATTAACAGATTACTGGCAAAATGTAGATTTATATATCGGCGGGAGCGAACATGCCACCGGACATTTATTGTATGTGCGTTTCTGGACAAAATTTTTAAACGACCTTGGTTTTATTTCTGTTGATGAACCCGCTAAAAAATTAATTAATCAGGGAATGATTCAGGGAACTTCGGCAATGGTGCACAGAGTTAACAATTCTAATAAAATTGTTTCTGCCGGGTTAAAGAATAAGTATGATACAACAGCGATTCATATTGATGTGAATATGGTTGAAAATAATTCAGTGGATGTTGAGGCCTTAAAAAAATGGCGCGATGATTTTGCAGATGCTGAATTTGAACTGGAAGACGGAAAACTACTGGCAAGCTCTGCTGTTGAAAAAATGAGCAAACGATGGTACAATGTTGTAACGCCGGATCTTATCTGTGAAAAATATGGCGCGGATACCTTGCGACTGTATGAAATGTTTTTAGGTCCGCTTGAACAAAGCAAACCTTGGAACACCAACGGCATTACAGGAGTATCAGGATTTTTGAAAAAATTATGGAAACTGTTTTATCAAAATAATACATTTACAATCAGCGATTCAGAACCCACAAAACAAGAATTAAAAACGCTTCATAAAACAATTAAAAAAATTACTGAAGACATCGAGCGATTTTCTTTTAACACCTCGGTAAGTAATTTTATGATTTGCGTAAATGAATTAACGGAGC
>JAOQAF010000174.1 GCA_025963735.1 Bacteroidota bacterium | reverse complement strand
TACCTTAGTTTTTCCATCCTCCGCTCAAGTTCAGATAGAACCCTTCCCTGATTGCCCTGAGGATGATGTTTACTTACATTTTTATAGGATCTCATATTAAGATCAAACTCTGTTTTATTAAAAGTTGGAAATTTTTGCTTCCATCTTTTTAATGTAATTCTAAAAAAATAATTATCAAGCAGATCCCCTAACTTACCTGCACATATTTTTTCAATAAAGAACCTGTGGGGAAGCTTCAATGACGGAGAGGATAGCAGGCTGGCTTGAAAAGAGCCGGCATTGGGGAGGATTTCATCAGCCCATTTATTAGCAATATAAAATTGCTCAACAACACTATTGTTGCGAACAGGTATTAACGTTTTAATTTCAGTTGCAACAAATAAATTGGCATCCGGCACTTTTAAATTTCCGGAATCGATGAAATAATTAACGCAAAAATATTTTTTAGAGTTTAAAAGGATAAGTTTTTTAAATACAATAAGTAAGCTTCTGCAAAACCAAACGCGGCCCTTCCGGGCAACAATAAAATAATCCACATCACCATCTGAACTTAAAACTCCCTTTGAAACTGAGCCCGAAATAAATACTGCTTCTACAAACGGAAAACCACTAACCAGTGTCGCATATTTCTTAATTTTATCGTTTTCTTTCAGGAGATTCTTTTCATTTTTTATCCGTAAATTTAAGCAGGAAGCATCTGTATCTTTAAGAAAGTAAAAATCATTTTGTTTTCGAATTTTCCTTTCACTAACCAATTGTTCGAGATCAGAGGTCAGTTGCGCACTGTCAATTTTACCGGGAGTAAACTTAAATATTTCTTCCAATCGCAATGGATAATGAAATATATCAAAGTAGCAGATTGTTTGTAGCACCAATTGCTTTGAACTTTGCATACCCAAAGGATTATCCATGCTCTTCTCCGGCTTTAATTAAGTTTACTTTAAATATAAAGTTTTTTTCCCACTTTATTCTGGCTTCGTTTACGCATTCAAGCTCAAACCCATGCTCACAAGCAATTGAATTGATGCGGGTAAGGTCGCAATTTTCGGCGAGGGTCATATAAATTCTGCTATTGTCATTTCTATAATGTAACAATTGCACGAACAGCTTCTTAAAATATTCACCCTTACTTCCACAATTCCACGCCATCGATTGTTCATTATGCACTTTCTCAAAAAAATAAGGTGGGTTAATATAAATGAAATCAAAAACCTGTTGTGGGACCCGATCAAATAAGTTGGAATGAATTATTTCAAAATTAATATCAGAAATATTATTAAGAATGATGTTTTCATTCATTCCTCGAATGGCAACTTCGTTTAGCTCAACGGCCACAACCCTGGCTCCTGAGCGAGCAGCCACCATCGAAACAAGACCGGAACCTGCACCGACTTCACAAAAAGAACCTCCCTTAAGGTTGATTGATTTTATATATTTTAAAAAATTATGGGTGCTAAAAAAGTAACCCGGATGAAAAACTGTCGGATAAATTTTTAAAGCAAGCCCTTCATAATAATAAGAGCGCGGTTTTTTTAGATACCATTTAAGATATGGTTTCAAAACATAATTGGCGTATTTTTTTTGTAAGAAATTAATCATCAGAACCCCTCTGTTTCCGGCTGCCGGTACTTCCACACTTTTTGCAATAATTTAATTCCTAAAGGAAGCTTATGAAATCCTAAAAAATACCTTGGTGCACTATATAATTTAATGAATCTTTTTTTATTGACAGTAAGCCTTACATCCGAAACCGTTGGGTAGTATCCGTTCAATACAGTTTCAAAATTTTTAATTTTGTCTATCATATATGGTTTTAACCACGGAGTTAAGGGATTTTTGCGAAGATCAAAGTTTTCCCATAGGGGGGAAATCCAGTCTTCAAGTTTTGCAGGAAACTGAAATCCTGATTGCTCAATCTGTTCATACAGGGCTGAACCTTTTGTTGGCACCGGACTATATACGTATATTATAACCTCAGTGGCGGAATTCACTTTTTTTATTTTTTTTATAAACTCGACATCTTCATCAATTTGCTTATTAACTGCCGCTTCGTTTTCACCGGGCAATCCTAACACAAAAGAATATTCGGGTATAATATCAAACTTTGCAATCCGTTCGGCAAACTTCAAAATCTGTTCACCGGTTTGAGTGCCACCTTTATCCATTTGTTTAAGAACATTGTCGTTCCCTGTTTCGGCACCAAAAAAAATCATTTTACAACCAGCTTCTCTCATTAACCTTAAAGATTCATCTTTAAATTTATCAACGGTATCTATACGCGCTTCACCCCACCATACCATTTTTTCTGATTTAATTAAATTGCAGAACTCGACCACCCGCTTTTCTGAAACAAAAAAATTATTATCGTGAAATTCAATCGCATTACCACCATACTTGTTTTTTATTTCCATTAAATCATTATAAATTCCCTGGGCCGACCGGCCTTTCCACCGCCCGTTATAAATGGGTACGATGCCGCAAAAAGAACAGGTAAACGGGCACCCAAAACTACTGTGATAGGCTATTGTCTTAGAACCGAGACAGGTATTACCCAGATAATTTTCAATAGGATAAAACGTATTTAATGTTTCATAAGGAAAGGTTGGCAGTTGATTAAGATCATAAATTCCATCTTTACTGTTTTTTATCACCTGCTTATTTGTTTTGTAAATAATATTTGGAATATTCTCAAGCTGTAAACTTCCTTCAAAAGCATCCAGTAACTTTGGAAAAGCCACATCACCCATACCATTGATAATAACATCTACAAAATCAGAATGGAGCGTGACCTCAGGTTGGTTGGAAGGAAAATATCCTCCCCATACTATTTTAGTTTCCGGATAAAAAGCTTTTATTTTTTTAGAAACATATATAGCTTCCCTCAATTGCGGTCCTGGCATAACGGAACAACCAAACACCGAAATATTATCCTGGTCAAAATAATATTTTATTTTTTCAAAAGGATCTTTTTCAAGATTTCCATCAACTATAAAATAATTATGCTTACCCTCAATACCTGCGGCAATTTGCAGGATGCTATTAGGAAGTCTCGGTTTATTTCTTGCCGATCTTGGATTAAACAGAAGGACATTAAGCATTTTCTAATTTATGAATTAATCCTCGATTTCCTGTATTCAAAGTAAAATTTTAATTTATCCATTTCATTAAGCTTAAGCAGCTTCTAATTTCGGAGCGTACAATTTCAGCAAGACCTTTAAAGTGGCTACAAGAACTATAATGCCAATAGTATTTGAAACTAAAGCTCCAGACATGCCAAACACCGGTATAAGACCCAAAGAGGAGATAATATTGGCGAAGCAGGAAGTAACAGACGCGATAAGGAAGTAATTTAGTTTATTAATATGATTCAGTATAAGTAAATGTTTTAACGTAAGGCAATAACAAAATATATTGATGATAAGTAATAAATATAAATAAACAGACAATTCAATTTTATAAAAATAAGACACAATAATATACATAGTTAACACTGAAGTAAAGCTTAAACCTGCAAACTGGAATACTAACTTTTTAAGGACTTCATTCGCCTTCACCACATTCATTCGAAAAATGGATTTCACACTTTTATTGTAAACCGCGGCAATAAATAGTTGAGAAACCGACACCAAATTAAGCAGTATGTTATAATGGGTAAAAGAAATATTCTTTTCGTCAACACCAAGTATGTAAACATCTGCTCTTGACATGCAAAAGCTAAAGACAGAGATGGCAAAATAAAATCGCGTGTCGAATAAAAACTTTAAAGACCATGTAGGCTTAAAGTACAGCAC
>JAOQAF010000159.1 GCA_025963735.1 Bacteroidota bacterium | reverse complement strand
TGAAACAGAAAACTAAAAAGCTTCAATCTGAAACGAAATAAAAAAAGGTATCCTAAAATCAGGATACCTTTCATGTATTTAAAACTCTGATACTTTAAATTTTTGCTACCTCAGCAATTTTATCTACCGGAATAATATGAGTGCCCTTTTGCGCGATAAAACTTGAATTGATCATAGCCTTGGCAACAGTAGGTGCCGGAATAGGACGATACTTCTTAAGGAAGCCAAATTTGTTGGCCATGTTAAGAAAAACAAATCCAAACAATTCGCCCGTTCTTCTCTTTTTTCTATCGCCCACCAAAAGACTTGGTTGAAGTAAATAAGCGCTGTTGAACTTTAATTTCTTAACCCCTTCTTCAAGTTCCCCCTTCAGCTTGGTGTAAAAAACCGGCGAGTTAGCATCAGCACCCGCGGAAGATACAAGCGCATATACCGGAACACCATTATTAGCGGCGGCTTTGGCAAATTCATATTGATAGGTATAATCAATTTTATGCTGCTCTTCCTGACTTCCTGCCTCCTTTTTTGTGGTACCAAGGGCTGAGAATAACACATCGCCCTTCACCTTTGGTTCCCATTCTTCTTTTTTATCAAAGTCAATAATATTTTCTTTTAATTTTTGATGATGCAGTCCTGTATGTCTTCTTGCGAACACAATTACATTTTCGAACCTGGAGTCTTTTAAAAGTTGTTGAACCAGCTCTTTACCCACAAGGCCTGTGGCACCTATTACTATTGCAGTTTTTGTTTCCATAATTATTTAAAGGCATTAAAAGAAATACCTTCACAAAGTTTTATTAAAAAACTATGCCCGATAAACCCCTTTAAGCACATCCTTTTATTTAACTTTACAGAACCGATTTTTTGAAAAATTAAATGAGCCATCCGCAACCAAATTTTAACCGAATGCTGCAACTCATAGACGAGGTATTCGCCACACGGCACGACCCGGGCCAGTTGCAGGTAAACAAGCAGCAATTAAAAAAGCTTGAAAAAATTCATCCTGCCACACTCTCGCAATCAGAAAATGAAAACGGTCCGCTTATATGGGTGTTAGTAATACCAACCGTAAACAAAATAATGCTTGACTTTTTAGAAGGTACGATCTCTGAAAAAGAATTATTGAAAAGAACGCCCTTACAAGTAAACTACGACTGCATTTATCTTTGCTCTGCCACCACATTACCTGAATCAAGGGGTAAGGGCGAAACAAAAAAATTATGTGTAAAAGCAATTAAGGAAATACAAAAAGATCACAGCATTGATGCCCTCTTTGTATGGCCCTTTACCAAAGAAGGCGAAAGCCTGGCGGAATCGGTTGCCCGGGAATGCGGGTTGAATCTTTTTAAAAAAACCGCTCAACACTAACCAATAGATTAAAGGGAAACCATTTATACATTTTTGTACTAAATGAGCCGGGAAGCTGTTTAATTATAATTATCTTTGCCGCGATAATGAAAATTGACAAATACATAGGGCAAAGCGGTTATACCTCCCGCAGAAAAGCTTTTGAACTGATAGAAGAAAAACGCGTTACCGTTAACGACAAGGTTGCCAACTTCAGTACTAAAATCAATGAAGGTGATGTTGTAAAAATTGATGGTGTTGAATTAAAGGTGAAGGAATTTGTGCCGGTGTACATTGCATATCACAAACCTAAAGGCATCATTTGCACCACTGAGAAAATAAAAAATAATATTGTTGATGCCATAAAACATCCTGAAACTATTTATCCGATAGGCCGACTGGATAAGGAATCGGAAGGACTTATACTTTTAACCAACCAGGGCGAATTAATTGATAAAATTGCCAACCCGGCTTTTGGTCACGAAAAAGAATACATTGTAACGCTTAATATGCCATTAACGGATAAATTTATTAATGCCGTTACCGAAGGCATGGAGATTCATGGTGAAGAAACTTTACCCTGCGTAATAACACGCGAGCCGGAGTCGAAACGCATTTTCAGAATTATTTTAAAACAAGGGCTTAACAGGCAGATCCGCAGAATGTGTAACGCTTTTGATTACCAGGTTTTAAAGCTTCAGCGTGTAAGGGTAATGCACATTACACTCGGCAAATTAAAGCCCGGAGCATGGAGAAATTTAACAGAGGATGAATTGAAAGTTTTACTGGAAGAGGTAAAATAAACCCGGATTATTTTACATCCACCAATTCAATATCAAAAATAAGAACCGAGTTAGCCGGAATATTTCCTGTAGCCTGGTTGCCATATCCTAATGCCGAAGGTATTAATAAAACCCCTTTCCCGCCTTTTTTAAAATAAGGTATGCCTTCCTGCCATCCTTTAATAACCGAATTTAAAGAGAACGTTGCTCCTGACGTACTTTGATCAAACACAGTTCCGTCTTTAAGATAGCCTTTGTATTTAACTGTAACGGTTGAGTTGGCATTTGGCTGGGCGCCTGTTCCCTGAGTAGTTATAACATAGTATAAACCCGAACCCGTTGCATTAGCATTTAAGCCATGAGAGGAAATATAATCCGTAATTATTTTTTCATCTTCTTTTGCCTGGTTGGATATTTTTTTCTTTTTACAAGCCACAAACGCCAGAAGAACAACAGTGAGTATTAAAATAAAATACAATTTCATGAGTTAAATGTAGGGAGCTTTTCGCAAGTTTCAAATATCAACACTGTTTAAAAGTAAGGATACCCGTTCTGAGCAATATATTACTCGAACTTAAGTGTAAGTTTTAAGATTCTGTTACTGTTTTAACACTTGAAAATTTCATTAACGATGATGAATTTTAGCTGAATGACTGTCTGATAACGCAGTGCATGGGGTTTGCAACAACTCAAAATACCCTTTCAACGTGACTTTTCATGTTTTAAACGTAAATAAAAAATAAGCGCGAAAATCATTCCGATCTTTGATTAAGGAAAAGCAAAAACGTTGAATTGAAAAACTGAATAAATTTTTAACAGGTATAAAAACCTGGTTTAAGTGGCACGCAGTTGGATATATATAAATTAGAACTTAATAACGGAACCATGAAAACCTCAAATGACTACCCCAAAGAAATAAACAGAATAACTGATATTTTAGGTTATGCTGAAGAACGCGAAATGGATGAAACTCATGATGATGAAAATTCTTCTGACGAAGAAGAAGAAGTAAAAAAATATGAAGACGAAGACAGCAGACACTACAGCGTAGGTGGCGACAATGGCTTGTAAAATTATATTTAATTCTCTCTGTTAATACATTTCCCGGAATCTCCGGGATTTTTTTTTGCTCTTTTGATTACGTGATTAAAGAAATTCCATTATTATCGGTGGTGAGAACCTGGGTCATGTAATTTAAAAATGGACGCATATTTTTAAATGTATCATTTACCACATCCACAAAATCTTTTTTAAAAACATCCGCATCGGTAAATTTTCTGATTAGCTGAAATTGTTTAAAGCGCAGGAGATCAATGGCCGGATCGTTGGCCTGAAAACCTTTGGGAGTTGTTTTAATTTGCGAGCCCTCCAGTTTTTTAAATGTGGCAATAAATTTTTTGCTGTTAATGATGTCTCTAAAAGGTTTAGGGTCGTATGAAAATTCATCCCGTATTCTTTTAAGATCTTCAGGGTTAGGTCCCCAGAAACCGCCGGCTACAAATGTATTACCGGGTTCAAGGTGAAAATAATAAGTGCCTCTTCTTGCCTTTGTGGCCCTTGTGAAGCTTCCACCCCAATGTGTGTTGTAGGGCGTTTTGTTTTTCGAAAAGCGGACATCGCGGTAAATCCGATGCAGGCACTTTTTGCCGCTGGGGGTTTCTATAACGTCGTGCACCCGTAACCTGTTTAGTAATTCTTCAGCAAAATTTTCAATACCGTTAAGTTCCTTTAAATATTCCTCTTTATGATTGTTAAACCACTCCCTGTTATTATTTTTATTTAAAAGTTTCAGAAATTCAAAGGCTGATCTTTCAATTTTTTCAGATTTCATGGTTCAATTTACGCAGCAAATCGGTAGTTGCGGCGGTTGAATATTATTTTATTACCACAGTTGGGGAATAAAAAAGCAATAAATGAGAAAGTATTTTCACAACAAAATAGAGCAAAATTTATAACTATTTGAAAAACAACTGCTTTAAAAATTGGCCTGCTTTTTGAAGTACTAAATGTGTTGATACTTACAAACCTGTTGTGTCATCTGAAGTGAAAAGGCGGTCCGGGATAGCCTGATAACACAAAACATTTGAGACAACAGGTACGGAGCGGTCCGGGATAGCTTCGGAGTAAAAACAAACCATAAGCCGGCACCAAAAACTTTAGTTCAGGTGGGACACGGAGAAAAATTTTTTTAGAATACAGAATTTAAAGGTAAATGGGGGTTTACCTTTCGAAGGCCAGATTGTTTACACGATCTGGTTTTTGTTTTTTTATGAATTCGATGTTTACGTCCTGAAAAGTTCACACGCTGCGAATAAGTTTACCTTGAGCAAAACCCGAGAGGCTCATGCTTCAAATAATTGCTTTGAGCAAACGCCCGGAGAGTCACGCTTCGACTACGCTCAGCGTGACACCTCGGTATCACATCGATTAAGTGAACGAAGGTGGCGTGTATCGGGATAGTGACAATGCTGTTATCAATTCAACATTTAATCCTTAGGCTGGCAAGTGAAGTTCCTAAAAATATTGCAACCGAAAGATTCATACTTCGACTACGCTCAGCGTGACAACTCTCCTATCACACATTTAATTCCTTAGGCTGGCAAGCGAAGTTCCTGGAAATATTGTAGCAACCGAAAGATTCACGCTTCGGCTACGCTCAGCGTGACTATGACACCGTCATCCTACGTAAGCATTAGCAAAGTATCGTGCGAGTATCTTCTTCACAAGGTTATGCTTTACTGCGGTCAATCCATTTTTGCGAGCGATAGCGAAGCAATCTGTGCCGGTATTTTCGACATGGTTTTGTTTTATTACGCCAATGCGTCTTTGCGAGCGATAGCGAAGCAATCTGCTCTAATTCATTTAACATAACACGTGCGAGCCGTTTTATTTTAGCGAAAATTTATAACAAGCCGTACTGTTTAAAGTGATGAGTGAAATGTTTATTATGAAACACTTCCCATTCAGCATGTTTTAATTCACCCATTCTTGGATGCATGTGCATGGCCTGCGGATTATCCAGATAATAATTTTTGAAAAAGATTATTTCTTTTTTCAATTCGTTAAGGGCCTCGCTGAAATCAGAATATTCTAAAGCAGGTGGTTCATCACCAAGAATCGGGCTTTTTATACCGGCACTTAATTGCATTTCGCCATAAATTAATTTTTGCTTCAGAACAGTTCCTTCTTCAGGAGTTAAATACATTTTAATCTGAATTTTACCCACAGATACTTTTAAAGTTTTGGTTAAATGTTCAAGTATATGCTGCGGCGACATTTTACCCCAAAGAGGTTTTGCGTGTGGTTTCAATCCCGAAAGTACCGCTTCTAACCACGGCTCATCAAATATATTTAGCATGCCTTAAATTATAAATTTAATTTGTAGAATTCATAATTATTTGGGGAGTAACCGCACACGGAATTATCAATTGTGTAAACAAATTCACAATTAAATTAGATCCAAAAACCTAACTGTTTGAAACACAAGTGATCTTATTTATGGCTTACTTTTTGAAAGCTATAAAGTGTTGAAACTTATTTCCTTTTTGTAACATCACAGGTGAAGGGCGGTCCGGGATAGCCCGATATCACATAAAATTTGAAACAAAAGGAAACGCAGCGGTCCGGGATAGCTTCGAAGTTAAAACATACCACAAGCCGGCACCAAAAACTTAAGTTCAGGTGGGACACGGAGAATGCCACATAGTCTAAAGGCACAGCCTTACCAAAAGCCGGATGTATAGATCAGGCTTTTGTTTTTTAACTCAAGTTGTAATGATAGAAATCCGGAAGTAACTTATTTAAACATAAACCCGCTTCGAGTTATTTCAAAATCGCGATAAAATCTTCTAAACTTTATAGATCCTTAAGAAACAAATCATTTTTTTATCGCTTAACTATAAGGCCTCAGGGAGAGTATAGATATCAGGAAGTAAAAATGAACTATCAGGTCCCAAAAATTTCGTTCATCAATCTTGCAACCGTTTCTTTAACCTCTGCAAGGTCAAGCTCGAGATCATTGATTCTTTGCTCCAACACATGTACATCGGTGCTCCTTGAAACCGGATGATCGTGCCCATGGTTATCGTCAACAATAACATCTTCCCCCAGCAAATGCATGTAACGAACTTCTTTTTGTCCGGCATGCTTTGGGATCTCAACAACAAATGGTTCGGGTAAATTCATCAGTTTATTTAGGGTGGAGTGAACTTCATCAATGGAACTAAATTCATACAGACGTGTGGAGTTTGTATTGAGCTCGCCCGGTGTTTGCGGGCCTCGTAACATTAAAAGACATAAAACATATAATTCAGCGTCGGACACAGGAAATACGGTAGTGAAATTATGCTTGTATTTAACTGACCGGCTGGATCCTCCAACAGAGGTGGCAACAAGGCTCCTGCTTTTTAAACTGGTAACAGCCTGCATTACTTCCGATTCCTCATAGGTTACAACCGGCTTTCGGGAAGTTCGCTGGTTACACGCGGCAGTTAAACCGTTAATGGTCATTGGATAATAATCGGGTGTAATTTTACTTTTTTCAATTAAAGAACCAAGCACGCGGAGTTCAATAGCGCTGAGGATAGGTAAGGTTTTTTCTGAGTCCATTTATAGTAAGGTTAAAATAATCGTTTATTTAGAGGATAAAAGTTTTTCAATTTCCGAAAGCCGAACAGTAGCATGTACATCTTCAGCCCTGTACTTTAAAGCATCTTCATAAGCTAATTTAGCTTCAGCGTACCGTTTAGTCTTAAAAAAATCATCGGCTTTAATAATTGTTTCCTTGTACTTATTAACTCCTATTACCCGGGGTGTTTTGCGTTTACTGTTCCCATTCTCTCCATTTGATAAATTTTCGTTCCTGCTTTCATCAGAAGTTTTAGAAATAATTTTTGTGGATTTAGTATCAGTAATATTTAAATCGGCTTCACTGGAAGACTTTTTAAATTCTTTTTTTTCAGCTATCCTTTTTTCTGATACTTTTTTTTCATTGACCGCGTTTGCCGCTTCAGCTTTTTTTATGGATTCGGTTTTTAAAGCTGCATCCTGAGCCTGTTTGTTAAGAATGCATTGCTCGGCTTTTGCTAATTGCTCTGCGGGATAAGGTTCACCGGGTAACATATCAAGCGCTTTTAAATAATAACTTTTAGCTAAAGGACAATTTTTTAATTTATTTAAAGCATCGTCGCCAAGTTTATTAGTAGCGCAAAATTTTTCAATAACGGCAGTTTCCGCATCATAAATTTTTGAAACAATTTCAATTCCTTTATTTGTAACCACTTCATCCTTGTCAAAATTCTGTCCGCTGTTTTTATATTCCACTTTTACCAACGGCTCGTTTAAGCCAAGATAATCAACACCTTTTAAAGGTTTTGACATTATGAAACCCCCAATGCTTACCGTAGGTTTATAATTATCCTTTCCTACTTCCTCAGGAACTCCATTGGTAGAAACGAAAAACTTTTTGGTGTTGCATCCGGCATAAGTAATCGTTAAAATAAAATCACCTTTTGCCGGTACATCAATTTCAAAATCACCCTCTGAATTACTTGTGGTTTGACTGAGAATGGTTGAACCCCTGCTAAGACTGATAGAAGCTCCTCCGAGCGACTTTTCAGACTTTTCGGCCTTTGTAGTAAGTTTCCAGTTTCGAAGTTCAACTCTGCTTCGAAGTTTTAACATCCATTCCTGACCTTGAAGTAAATTGCTTAAAAGAAAGAAAGCACTTATAAGATAAAAATTTTTAATCATGTTTAAAAATGCTTAAGCATTAAAAGAATTATTTTCTTTTTATTTAGGCGCGATTAATTGTTCTGTTTGAGCCAGCTTTGTTGTTACATAAACGTCGCCCGGTTTTAGCTTTAAAGCTTCTTCATAGGCTGTTTTTGCTTCGGCGTAACGTTTCATTTTAAAATAACCGTCTGCCCTGGTCACAACCTCTTTGTATTTATTAGCGCCTATTACCTGCGGCACTTTATACTTCGCATCGCCTTTATCTAAATTACCTTCACTTTCTTTTTGTTTGGCTTCATAAGCAAGCTTTTCTTCCCGTTCCTTTTCCAAACGCGCTGCTTCTTTCTTTTCGGCAATGGCTCTGGCTTCCGCTTCGTCCTCAGCTTTCGCTTTTTCAAGCGCCTCTTTTTCTTTTTGTGCTTTTTCAGCTTTGGTTTTTTCTTTAGTTATACGGGCGGCTTCTCTTTTTTCGGCATCGGCTTTCATGGCCGCTTTGTCCTCCGCTTCTGAATTGGCCTTGCCTTCTCTTTGTTTGGCAAGCTTTTCCTCTTCTGCTTTTTCTTCAGCCGTTTTTTCTTTCACCGGTTTCGCTTTTATTTTTTCAGCTTCTTTTTTTTCTTTTTCGGCTTTGTCAGCTAAGGCCTTTTCAGTTTTTTGTTGTTCTGCCGCAAACTTATCTGCTGTTGCTTTTTCTTTGGCTAACTTATCAGCTTCCGCTTTTTCAGCAGCAGATCGTTCTTTAGCAAGCTTGTCAGCCGCAGCTTTTTCAGCCAGCGCCTTCTCGGCTTCTGCCTTTGCAACCATTTCTTTTTCTTTAGCAATTTTATCGGCGGCCTCCTTAACAGCGGCCTCCTTTTCTTTTGCCAATTTTTCGGCTGACGCTTTTTCTGTCGCAACCCTTTCAGCTTCCGCCTTATTTAAAATTTCTTTTTCTTTTGCCACTCTATCCGCTTGAGCTTTTTCAGATGCAGCTTTTTCCTTTGCTATTTTATCCGCTTCTGCTTTTTCAGCGGCTGCTTTTTCTTTAGCTAATTTATCTGCAAGTTCTTTTTCCGCAGCGGCTTTTTCCGCCTGGGCTTTGGCCACTGTTTCCTTTTCTTTTGCAATTCTATCTGCTTCCGCTTTTTCAGTCGCAGCTTTTTCATTGGCTAGTTTATCAGCAAGGGCTTTTTCAGCAGCCGCTTTTTCCGCCTGCGCCTTGGCTATCGCTTCTTTTTCTTTTGCAATTCTACCGGCTTCCGCTTTTTCCGCAGCAGCTTTTTCATTGGCTAGTTTATCAGCAAGGGCTTTTTCAGCAGCCGCTTTCTCCGCCTGCGCCTTGGCTACCGTTTCCTTTTCTTTTGCAATTCTATCTGCTTCCGCTTTTTCTGCCGCAGCTTTTTCTTTAGCCGACTTTTCGGCTGCAAGTTTTTCAGTTTCTGCTTTTTCTTTTTCCGCTTTCTCTGCCAGTACTTTGTCTGCAGCAGCTTTATCAGCCAACGCTTTTTCCTGTGCGATTTTTTCCGCCGCGGATTTCTCTGCCGCTAACTTTTCTGCTTCGGTTTTTGCAGCTGCATTTTTTGCAGCCCCTTCATCAGCCGCTTTTTTAGCAAGATCTTCCTTCTCTTTTAAACATAAACCAACTTTTGCAAGCTGCGCGGCCGGGTAAGGTTCGCCGGGGATCATTGCCATAGCTTTTTCATAATTCAGCTTAGCTGCCTGACAATCGCCTTTGGCAAGTGCCATATCACCAATTTTGTTAGTGGAAGTAAACCGGCTGATAAGCGCATTTTCCGCCTCCGAAATTTTTATTATTTGTGCTAATACCTGATTAGTGTTATTTTTTTCATCATCAAACTTTTTCCCATCAGCAACATACTGAATCTTTATAAGAGGTTGTTGCAATAAAGAATAATCCACACCTGGGAAAGCCTTGGCCATAATAAAACCGCCAATACTGAATCCGGGTTTAAAATTTCCTTTGCTTACTTCATCCGGTACGCCCATTGTTGAAATTGAAAACTTTTTGGTATTGCATCCCGGGTAGGAAACAACCAGCATATACTCCCCGTTGGGAGGAACATCTACCGTAAAATTGCCGCCGCCATCGCTCATTAATTCGGTAACCACTGCACCGCTTTTGTAAAGTACAATGGTTGCACCTGACAAAGCTTTTTGTTCTTTTTCGGCCTTACTTGAAAGTTTCCAGGTACGTAACTCCACATTACTGCTTAATCTTAAAAACCATTGCGCGTTCATAGAAGAACTTATTACTAACGCCATTAAAACATAAACTATCGATCTCATTATTGAATTTTAAAGTATAACCTTTAAAAATAGAGAAAAAAAGTGAGGGGCGAAAACCTCGTTGTATTATCTTACAAGCATCAAGCGGTTTTTTTCAATATTTTCGCCCATACTTAAATGTAAAATGTAAATGCCGCCAGGCACGGAACTTCCGAGCTCAATATGATGCGTCATTGAACCTTTGGCGCAAAGCACCGTTTGATTGTAAATAACCTGTCCGATTGAATTGATCACCTGCACCTTTACTTCTCCGGCCGCGTTATGAACCTGCTGCATATTTATTTCAAGATTAAATAAACCGCTGTTAGGATTAGGGTAAATATTTATAAGCACCGAATCTTCTTTTGTTTCGGAATACTTTTCTGATAAATTGTTTTTTCCTTTTAAACTATCTGTTGAATTACAATCAGTCATTTCAATATGAACCACGGGAGACCAATCAAAACACGAACCCTGAATTATTTTAACCTGATAATCGCCCGACCTGTAGGGTTGAAAAATTTGTGATGCCGCACCGGTTATGTGTTTACCGTTTCTTTTCCATTGGTATATATAATCATCGCCTGCATTAGCGGTAAGTACAAAATTACTGTCTTTGCAAAACACTTTTTTAGGAGTTGAAATTTTTGCTTCAATTTTTTTTGTAAGATTTACAACTGTAGGTTCTGAGACAAGTGTATCGTTCCCGTTAATTGTCATTACTGCATACTTACCCGGCCTTGTTGCTCTGTAAGAAGCAGAAGTAGCACCTAAAATAACCGAACCATTATTTAGCCACTGATAATTAGTTAATGAATCGGAATCAATTTTTAAAGTTACCCCTCCGCCATTACAAAATGATGTTGAATCTTTTGGTGTAATTAAAGGAAGCATCGCTCCCACATGCCTGGGAGGTGTACCCTGAATTATTTTAGTAATAAAAATGTCGGTATGATCCCATGGTTTTAGCATAATAGCGCCAAATGCGGAAGAAGAACGATAAGTGCCCGAGGCTACAACGTTGCCTGTTGGATCAGTGGCTATTGACAATCCCATTTCAATGAACCGACTCGGGTCACTTTTATCGGCCACTCCACCGGCTTTAAGCGCCCACCGGAAATTTCCGTTGACATCATACGAAGCAAAATAAACTTCGTTGGAGTCTGCTCCGGTTAAGGTATACGATCCGAAGGTGCTTGTTAATCCAAAATTTCCAGTAATATAAATGTTGGATAACGCGTCGCAAGCGATAGCTCTGCCATAATCATTGATTTTTCCTCCCGCTTTTTTTACCCACAAGGCATTACCGTTAGCATCATACCGCGCTGCAAAAATGTCAGCATCGCCGCCCTGCGCGTTAAGTGTGTAGGTGCCGAAGGTTGATTGTACGCGGAACCCTCCCGTTAAAAAAACATTATTATTTAAATCTGTTTTAATTCCATATCCATAATCGGCAGCAGAGCCACCGGCTCTTTTAGTCCACAGAACAGCTCCGGCAGAATTGTACTTGGTAATAAAAATATCGGCAGATCCTTTCGAGGTAAGAAATAAATTACTGAAGTCGGCGGTGCCTGAAAAATATCCTGTTACATAACAGTTACCCGATATATCGCTGCTAATGGCATATCCTTCATCATCACCCGCTCCACCGGCTTTGCGCACCCATTTAAAAACACCGTCAGTAGTATACATGGCAACAAAAATATCCCTTCCTCCAAAAGAGCTTAGAGTAGTGCCGGCAAAATTAGCGGTACCTTCAAACTTACCCGTTAAATAAATAGTGTTATTGCTTAAACAAATTCCCAGGGCCTTATCACTTTTAGTTCCGCCTCCCATTTTCTTTGCCCATTGCAGAGCTCCGCTGCTATTGTATTTGGCAATGAACACATCATTATCGCCATTACTGGTAAGTGAAACACTGCCACCAAAACTAACGGTTTGTTCAATCTCTCCGGCTATGTATGTGTTGCCGGAAGCGTCTACCACCATGCAGTGCGCGTAATCGCCTCCCGGTCCACCTGCTGTGCGTACCCACTGGAAATCTCCGGCAGGGTTATATTTAGCAGTATAAATATCATGATTACCGGCGCAGCCCACAGTGGCCGTACCGAAGCTGGCACCCTTCATTTCATATTTCCCTGAAATGTAAACATTGCCCGCATTATCTGTTCCGATGCCATAGCCCAAATCAAAAGCCCACAGGCCTGCGCGTTTAGCCCAGGAAAAATATTGGGCGTTTAATTGATGTAAAGAAAATAAAAGGAAAACTGCAAAGAGGAGAGATTTTTTCATTTGAAAAATTTAGAAATGAATAAAATAAGGTCTCACTGCAAAGTTAAGTTACCTAACCAGTTTACTTTAAATAAATCGTCAGTACGGCATATTTAATAGCCGTAAAAAAAGGAAGAATGAATCAACAATAAGAAGAAAAAATGTTATGCCGGAACAACTCCACTCCCCAGCGTTTTTAAGAGACGCAGATGGGAACCTACAGCATTAAAAAAGGTAGGATGTTGATGATATACTAATCCATGCTCTTTGGCAGTATTGGCAACAATGGGAGAAATATGGCGGTAATGAACATGACAGATGTTTGGAAACAGGTGATGCTCAATTTGATAATTAAGCCCGCCAATAAGCCATGCGAAGACGCGGCTTTTATGCGAAAAATTTACCGTTGTTTCAAGCTGATGAATAGTCCATTCATTTTCAATATTTCCTTCACCGTTAGTTAAAGGTTGTTCAGCCTCTTCAACAACGTGGGCCATTTGAAAAACAGTACTCATTATTAATCCGGCTATGAAATGCATTACTGCAAAGCCAAGTAAAATCATCCACCAGGTAAATCCTGAAAATATTAAAGGCAGGCCAAGAGATAAAGCAAGATATAAAAATTTACCAATTATCAGTTTGATATTTTCTTTACGGGGTGTAGAACCTTGCGTTGCAGTAATACCGGTGTAATTATATTTTTTAAGCTGTTTAAATTCGTTGGTCATTCTAAGAATTGTCATTAAACAATAAAAAAAGAAAGCATACAAATGCTGAAAGCGATGCATTTTTTTTAAGGGAGAATGTTTGGATAATCTGAATACTGCTTTAGGTTCAATGTCTTCATCATGCCCTTCGATGTTGGTAAAGGTATGGTGCAGCATATTATGCTGAACTTTCCAGTTAAATGTATTTCCGCCAATAAGATACATGCTGTGACCAATGAGATTGTTAATCCACGATTTTTGTGAATACGAGCCGTGAACGGCATCATGCATCACACTCATGCCAATTCCTGCCATTCCCACACCCATTAAAGCCGATAAAGGAAAAATAAGCCATTGACTCATGGGCAATGTTACTATAAAAATAAAAGGAATGATGTAAAGGCAGAGCATAAAAATAGTTTTTACAACCATTTTCCAATTAGCTTTTGTTGAAATATTATTTGTTTTAAAATAATCGTTTACGTTTTTACGAACTGCTGAAGTAAAAAGTGTTTTGTCCTTTGGGATAAATTTTAGAATCTTCATTACCATTTTGTCCATTACACGGACCATGTTTTTATCCGGTAGTGAGAATTAAAATAAACAAAAGGGTCGATAGTAATTAGAAAGATAGGCCGGGAAATTATTTCTATTATTATAAAGATAATCATTTAAAATCAATTACTGTATGCTATTTAACAAGCTTTCTGTTTAAGGGCTATAATTGCCAGGAAGCGTTAATTAACGCTTTATCTTAAAAAAGAAAGTTGTTATTTATCCATTCCCCCAGATTCAGGAAATATCAATGAAAAAATCATTAATTGAACTGACCGTTAGTTTGAGTTATCACAAGGGTTTCTATAATCATATTTATTACTAAGTCACTGACTCAACATAAAATTATTGTGAATTAATAAGCGTCGATTTAATTTTATAGTAAATTTGCAGAATGGAGTGGAATAACCTTAATGACCTTAAACAGCTTGAGAAGATTGATGAAGAATCAAACTCTGGAAAAGTTTTAATATTAAAGCATAGTACCAGGTGCAGCATCAGCAACACTGCCCTTAACAGACTTGAACGCGCTTGGAAAAAAGAGGACGGAACGAAAATAAAACCGTATTTATTAGATTTACTTAATCACCGCGACGTGTCCAATGCCATTGCAACAAGATATAATATAGAACATCAATCACCACAAATTCTGGTAATAGAAAAGGGTAAATGTATTTTTACACAAACTCATTCCGAAATTAGATTAGAGGAAATTTTACAATCCTGATTTTTTAGTGGTTAATCTTTAAAAAGTATTCGCATTAACGGGGTACCTTTAATTTTGGTAGGTGAATTTAAGCGTGTAAGCGAAAAAATATTTCCCATCAGCATTATTTTGTTGGATGTATTTGTAATGTTAACAAGGACTTCAGCATTAAAAAAATGTTAAACCTATCATCAGCGTTCTTAAGGCACTTTACTTTTTGCAATTTATAATGTATCTTTATGTTCCCAAAAACCGCACTACATGACACTTTCAGAATTCAACAACTTCGACCTTACTCAAAAATCTGATCTTGTTTGGGAATGGGGACATTACCTTACGTCCCGTAAAACTGAAACGCATAATATTGTACTTTTTCTTGTAAATGATTTTTTAGCTGAAGTTCACATCGGATTAACCGATCATAAAACCACTCACGTAAAAGGTATTTCTAAAACGGAGATCCATCCTGATTTTAATACCTTGTTAAATAATGATGATCCTTTTGTAAAAGCTTTCCTGGATAAAAAAAACTCATCTTCGCAACAAAAGAGCGTGTGATTTTATGCGGGCTTTAACGCGCCTGCAATAAATACAAGAAGATCGGCGAATGGTTTAAAAACGGCAATGAACAGGCATAATATAAAGGACCCTGCCAGTACCAGAAAGCTCTCATCATATTTAAATTTAATTTTTTCACAGCGTAACGCCGGTTCATTTACCACTTTTTTAAGAAGAAGGTTTATAGGAATTCCCGGATTGGCGTCCCCTACACTTTTAAAGTACGCACGAATTCTGGCTTCCTGGTCATAGGCCGGCACTTCAAAAGGATTTTGCCGGTATCCGTATTTAAAAAAATACGCGTTATAATAAACCATTAAACCCCTTAAAAAACCAAATCCGTATCCCTTCAAAAAGTGCATATATTGTGTAATATGATACCCTTCATGTACTATATCGGCTAAACATTCCGGATTACTTTCATCAAATTTTTTGATGTAAATCTTTAGCTTTCCAAAAGAGTAAAAATCGGGTAAAGCCTGCGCGGTTACGTAAGGAGCCACTAAGGGCGTAAACCACGGCAAACCTTCGTAAAACCTGACCCTTGACCAATTCACTCCCGGATAAACATCCTTTAATAATTGTATTGTGCCCGGTAAAGGGTTTTGCTTTTTCAGAAATAAACTGTTAACACTTACTTTAAAAAAGGTATTCAGTACATTATTACTCATATAATAAATTAAAGCAACATTTATGCCTTACCATTGGTACAACATGGCATAAAATTTTAAGAGACTTATGAAAATATATTATATGAAAAAGTATTCAATAAATGCAGCTTTATTAAGCTTTATGGCCATGAGTCTTAGCTCATGTGAAATTGTTGGCGAGATTTTTAAAACCGGCATGTGGGTTGGTGTAGTACTTGTTGTACTTGTAATTTTCCTAATATTTTATTTTTTAAATAAAGGAAAAGGCAATCCATAAGTGGATTACCTTACGATATATAACAATCTAAATAGCTCCCGGTTAAAAACCCGGGAGTTTATTTTTTTATCAAATTGCGTGTTTAAGTCTTCATCTCACAGGTAAATTTTTATCTTTATGCGTGTTGAGGCCCTACTTGATACTACTTATTATTTTTCTTTCGCTACGTGGTGTTCTCATTGGCGGCGAAACAGATTCTTTGCTGCGAACTTTAAAAAAATCGGGTGAGGACACTAATAAAGTAAAACTATTAATTTCTCTTGCCCGCAAATACGGGCAGACCGGTGATTATAACGCCTGTTTTGAATACGCGGCACCGGCTCTCGCCTTATCAGAAAAATTACATTACAAGCAGGGTGAAGGAGCTGCGCTTATTACGCTGGGAATAATATATAAGGAAAAAGGAAACTTTGTTCAATCACTTGACTATTATTTTAAAGCTTTAAAGCTGAAGGAAGAAAGCGGAAATAAAAAATCAATTGCCGCGGTATTAAATAACATTGCCATTGTTTATAATGAGTTAAAGGATCAGGCAAGGGCTTTGGAGTATAACCGCCGTTCTTTAAAGATAAAAGAAGAAATTAATGACGCGTACGGAATAGCAGCTTCGTTAAATAACATGGCTGTAATATTTAAAGCGCAAAAAAACTATGATACCGCTTTAGCCTATAATTTCAGGGCCATGGAAATACGCAAACGTATTAAAGACGAGGGCGGAATGGCATACTCTTTAAATAACATAGCCAACATCTATAAAATACAGGGAAAGATTGACGAAGCACTTTCATTTGTGATGGAATCCTTAAAAATAAGGGAAGCTATTAATGACCGGCAGGGAGCGGTGTTATCTTATATAGGTATTGCACAAATATATTTGCAACAAAACAACCTTTCTGCGGCAGAAGCAGCTGCATTAAAAAGCGTTGATATTTCGCGCGGGTTTTCATTCATTCGCGAATTAAAAGACGCTCACGCTACTCTTAGTGACATTTACGTTCTTAAAAAAGATTTTAAAAATAGCTTATTTCATTACCAACGCAGTATAAAAATAAGAGACAGTCTGGTAAACGATGATAATACACAAAAAGCTTTTCGGATGGAAATGGATTTTGAATTCGATAAAAAACAAGCTCTTGCCAAACTGGAACACGAAAAGGCGGAAACACTTACGTTAGCGGAAAATAAAAAACAGAGAATAATTATTAATTGCGGCTGCATTGTTCTTTTTCTTATTATGTCATTTATTGTGTATGCCTTTGTTAATGCGCGTCAGATGCAAAAGGCAAACCTTGATCTCACTCGTCAAAAGGAAAAGTCAGAAGAAAAACAAAAAGAAATTCTTGATTCCATTTATTACGCAAAACGAATACAAACCGCGCTATTAACAACCCACACTTATATTAACCGTCATTTAAACCGCCTTAAACAAAGTTGAATATTAAAAACATAATCATGATTGTTGTTTTTGGAGTATTCTTTGGAAAAGCTAAAGGTCAAACTTTTTTTTCTGAACAGCATCGGCATACTACAGCCGACAGTATTGAACTGCTTACGCATTCGCTTAAAAATTCAGCGCGGGGCGGTACTTTAGTTGAAATAAAAAACCTTCATCACCATCTGTATAAATTGCACCTGGCAAAAGGTGATAATGAACAAGCCTTCAGGCATTTTAAAAACTATATAGTGTACAGGGATAGTTTACACGCGCTTGAAAATAAAAAAAATATTCTGCAAGCGGAATTAAAACATGAGTTTCTGAAAAAAGAAGAAACTGCGCGTTTAGAACGTGAAAAGCAGGAATTATTATCGGCTGCTGAAAACAAAAAGCAACAGGTATTAATCTGGTGTATTGCCGGTATCGTTCTTCTGGCATTGTTCATATTAAAATTTATACGAAGGAGTTTGGCACAAAAGAAAAAAATAAGTCTTGCCATTACCTTTCAGAAAGATCTGATTGAAGATAAACAAAAAGAGATCTTAGACAGCATTCATTATGCCAAAAGGATACAGATGGTATTACTGCCTTCAGAAAAATATATTGAGCGGGAGATTCAGAAATTAAAACTATAATCGACTTTTAATTTGGAAAAAAATAAAAGTTATCGTTGCCTTCAATAACGCCAAAATTTACCGAAACCATTTTATTATTCTCATAATAACAATCAAGGCCTGCACTGTCGAAACTAACGCGTTTTTCTCCCCATTCGTGCGTTTCCACGTCGCTGAGTCCATATCCGTGTAGTTTCATAAAGTCAATTAATTCTTTTTCTTTTAAATTAAATATTTTTTCATTTAATAAAACAGATTCTTTATTGTCTATTTCCACGCTGCAGAATGCATAGTTTCGGAGATTATCAAAAAAAAGAGAAAACCCTTTTTCCCAATAATGATAAACAGTTGTGGAGGTGTTAAGAATGCTGTCCTGAAGTGCTTGAATTTCCTCAGGTTCGCCAAAAATTTTTTTTACATTAATAGGATTTTCGCCAAAGTTAATATTGCAGAAGCCTTTGAGTAGTTTTATTTCAGGTGGATTTATCATTAATAGGCTAAAAATAATTATAAGGATTAGAAAAACTAATAATAAAGACTGAAAATTAGATAAAATATATTTTGCAGGGGAATAAAATGCTATTATATTTGCACTCCGATTTTAAAACAAACATTTTTAAATCGGCCCGCAACACGAAATGTCTCTTCAGAGAGACGATTCTTACGCAAAAGTGAATGATTCCGTAGCTCAGCCGGTAGAGCATTACACTTTTAATGTAAGGGTCCTGGGTTCGAATCCCAGCGGGATCACATAATGCACTTAACCCAGCAAATTAATTTTTGCTGGGTTTGTTGTTTTCCAGTATTTACAAGCCTTTTAGGAAGTTTAGTCAAAAAATCAAGGCCATTCCAATCCGTCTTTTTAGTCTATTTGCGGCCCCAAAGTGCCCCCAGCTTTTTTTTGTTGATATTATTCTTGGTAATACGGCCTCCGCCAGTTATACGCCCAAAACACCCACTTATTTAAAAAGTGAGATAAAATCCAACTTAATCAATTTTTCAACGTTATAATATATATAGAAGATCATGAGTGCTAAAATTCATTTCTATTTGAGAACTGACAGACCAGCAAAAGACGGCTCTGTGCCAGTTTATTTAAAATTTTCCTTATCCCGCACCCAAAGGATTAAACTTAGTACCGGGAAAAACGTTTCCTTAAAAAAGGAATATCAAAAATTAACCAAAGAATTTATAGAAACGCTACCGCCTGTCAAACGAGAAGAGTTATATTGTTGGGATAGTCAAAAAGAAAGAACAATCAAAGGGTGCCAAAATTGGGAGGGTATTAATGATTATCTGGATAGCGAAAAATTCAGGGCTAAGCAAATCATTATTAAGTTTGAACTGCTTAACAGGCCCATTACGTTGGAGCATTTTAAACAGGCTTATTTAAAGCCACACGCTTCAGACAATTTCAATGACTATTGCTTAAAGGAGTTAGAAAAGCGTAAGCATGAGTTAACGGAGGGAACCTACAGGGGTATAAAAGGTCAAATATCAAAAATCAATAAGTTTAAGCCGAGCTTAACACTCGGAGACATTGATTATAAATTCTTAACTCTTTTCGAAAACCATATGCTAAAGCCAATTTCCGAAAAAGGCCTAGGAAATATGAAATGCTCCGTAGCAAGAACAATGAAGGTTATCAGAGCATTGTTACATATTGCCATTAAAAATGGTGATTTTCCTAAAGAGGCTTACCCTTTTAAAGATTACCGAATAAAGCATGTTGATCCAGTTTTAACTACCCGTGATTATTTGGAACCCGAAGATCTTTACAAAGTTGAACAGTTGTTGTCTCCAGAAAAAATAGAAATACTTTCTTTAGGAGAAATAAAAGCCACTAAGAGATTCTTGCTTAGTTGTTATACAGGCTTACGCTTTGCTGATGTAAATGGGTTAAATAGAAAAGAACATATTTTTGGCAAATGGATTAAAAATTCAGAGACCAATGAAATGGTTTATAAACACTATATAGAACTTCGTATGGGAAAAACAGATACGCCTGTTTTCATTCCTTTAATAGATCGTGCGGTTAATTTATTAAATGAGTCCCAAAATGAACAGGTATTTGAGATCATATCGAATCAAAAAGTAAACGAGCATTTAAAGGAAATCTGCAAGAAGGCTGGTCTGAACAAGAAATTGTCTTTTCACGTCGCAAGACACAGCTTTGCAACCATATGTTTTCTTTACGGTATTCCTGAAAATGTAGGTCAAAAACTATTAGGCCATAAGAACCGGAAATTCACCGAAGTATATACTCATCTTTCCAAAAACAAACTCTTTTATGAAATGGAAAAATTAAGCAGAGGTTTGAACAATTTTGAAATACTGGTTGAGGAAACTGATGGAAAAAAAAGCGATATGAAGGAGATAATGCCAATGCTTCAAAACCTAAGTTCTGAAAAACTAGACCAGGTAAAAGGCTTACTTAAACTTTTAGGCGGTGATAAAGCCGCTTAAAACCAGTGTCAAACAATTGTTGAAGTGGTCACAAAGTTTTGTCATTCACTGTCATTTCTTTGTGAATTGAAATCATTTGGCTGTCATGCCGTGTAATAATACTGTGCAATGATGTCATATGTATTCATAGCCATGTCATTGGAGTGACATTTTGTTAGATAGCGCTATTAATAATTCTAATAAACTTGAGATAAGTTAAATATTTAATTAAAACCCAAACATTATGAATGCCAAGTCAGAACCCGAACAACCAGAGGAGTCAAAAGATTCGAAAGAAAAAACAAAACTTGAAGACTCAACATATCGTTTTAAAGATAAGATAAATAAAAAGTATAAAACCGGAAAAGGTGGTCTGTATTCTCAAATGGATCATCTCACTTTAGTACAAACCACTTTAGAGCGTGATAAAAATATTTTAGAACTTGAGGCTAATAACATGGAATTGCGCCGTGAGAATTTGGAATTAATATGCAGACTTAAAATCCATGAACCAGAAAAGTATGCCAAACCAAATTATAATGGTTATCAAACAGAATGGTCAAATATTCGTAAAGTTGTTTTTATTTTAAAACGTAATTTTAATGCCTTAACCACTACACAGGTAATGCAGGAATTGTTAAATCTAGAACCTTCTTACAAAATAACCTGGAATAACCCCTCAAATTGTGTTAGTGGGTTATTAAGCACTGCTTTTAAAAACAGCCTTGTTGTAAAAGTGGGGTCTCCTGGGATGGGCGCCCCCCTTTATAAAAGTGTCTAAGGAAATATCTTGTTATCGCAAGATAATTGAAAGAAATGGCTTTATTTAAGTCCCCCGTCGGAAATGAAAATGAAAAGGTCATTTTTAGTAATCGAAGTCAAGCTTTAAACCTGCACGAGTTTACGCATTAATTCCGCTTTTTTCCTCCTAGACACCTCACATGTACTTCCATCATTCATTACCACGTACCCACCCTCACCTTTTACGTATCTATTTACTTCATTTAGATTGATTATATAGGAATGATGGATTCTTAAAAAATTATACTCAGATAAAATCTCTTCAAAATCTTTAAGAAGTCTGGATGCTACCATTTGTTTCCCGTTGTTTAAAATAAGTTCTGTATAACAATCATAAGCTACACATTTAGAAATTGTTTTAACCTCAACCATTTGTAAGCCTTCCAACGTAGGAATTCCAAGCCTACTACTACTGTTACTTTTAATATTGGCCAGCAAGAGTTCCAAACTTTGTTCATTTCTGATCTCTTTTTTAAACCGACCTACAGCTAAAATCAGCTCATCAGCATCAATTGGTTTTAGTAAATAATCTAAGGCTGCAAAACGTATTGCCTTTATAGCGTAATGGTTATATGCAGTTGTAAAGATTACTCGAAAAGAAGCATTGTTATGTTTTTCAAGGAAACTAAAGCCATCTTTAAAAGGCATTTCAATGTCCAGGAAGACTAAATCTGGATTATATTTTATTAACGCTTTTTCAGCAGAAAGTGCCGAATCGCATAAGGCTTCAATTGAAACCGCTGGACAATGCTCCTGAATTTGTCTTTTTAAGGTTATACGGCATTTTTCTTCGTCATCAACTATAATTGCTTTAATCATGCTTCTAATTTAATGGTATTTGAATTTTCACTATTGTTCCAGTCACTTCGTTGTTTTTATTTATCGTATCCTGCACACTATAATCTAATGTAATGTTATATATCTGGTTCAAAATTTCAAGTCTTTCACGCGTCAGAGCCATTCCAATTGATTTATGATTTTTTAATGCCGACTCCGTTTTCATTTCCTTAGACTTTTTCCTACCTACACCATCATCATGTATCGTACATTCAAGCAGATTATCTTTTAAATAAAAAGAAATTATAATTTTCCCTTTTGTCTTTTTATGCATTAATCCATGCCATATGGCATTTTCTACAAATGGCTGGATTAGCATGGAAGGTATTTGCGTAAAGTTAAGATCGATATGATCTTCTAATTTAATCTCATATTCGAATTTGTTTTCAAAACGTAAACTTTCTAATTCAAGATATAGTGTTAGCGCCTCAATTTCAGTTTTTAATGGTATGGTTTCGGGTTTAGAATTATCTACAACATAACGGATCAGTTTTGCAAATTTAGAAAGATACTTTTGCGAAGATTTTGGATCATTGCCACTAATAAAGTATTGTACCGAAGCAATGGCATTAAAAATAAAATGTGGATTCATTTGAGCGCGTAGGGCTTTTAATTCTGCTTCTGATATTTTATGTTGAAATTTGTTTTTTTCTTCTTCACGCCCTCTCAATTTTTTAAAGTACCAACGTAGAATAAAAAACATACAAATTATAAACATTAATATTACTATAGCCTTAAACCACACAGTTTGCCACCAGCCCGGTATTATAATTATTTCGAAATTTTTCGATTCACTATATAGCTTATCGTGATTTGAAACGCTCACAATAAATTTATACTTCCCAGGGGGGAGAGCTTGGTATTTAATGGAAGTGTATTTTGTAAACACCCAACTTGTATCTAACCCTTCTAATTTGTATCGGTAGGTTAGATCACCTTTATCCCTAAATGAAAGGCCTTT
>JAOQAF010000162.1 GCA_025963735.1 Bacteroidota bacterium | reverse complement strand
GCAGCGAACTAAATTAGCTCTTCCGTCGAACAACACTTTTTTTTCTTTCAGATCAATAATGTTTCCGATACCTGTAATAAAATAGCGATTGTTGTAAAGGGTCGTATTTCCAATGTCCGTTCGGATGTAATCTTTACCATCTTTTTTACCCGACACCACCAGAAGCTCTTCCCGCCCTGTAAAACGACCGTTTAAAAAGTGATAGTTATATATTTTCTGTTTGAATTCTGTTTTACCTTCAGGAACAACATGCACTACAATCAATCCGTATTTTACATCCTGCGCCCCTACACTCAGGCATAAGAGAGAAAAAAATAATATATACACTCTGTAAAACATACATTTACTGGTTTTTAAAGAAATCGAAAAGCAGCCTTACCCCCACTCCTGTAGCGCCTTTCGGGCGATAACCGTCTTTGGCCGGGATGAACGCCGGCCCCGCAATATCCAAATGATAATACGGATAATCGGTAAATTTTTCCAGAAATTTTCCTGCGGTTATGGCTCCTGCGAGGGGCCCACCTATATTTTTCTGATCAGCTACCTCACTTTTTAAGAGATCGTTGTAATCGTCCCAGAAAGGAAGTTCAGCTATCCGCTCATGTACATTAAAACTACTTTCATGAAGCTTTTCTTTTTGCTGAACTGTTGCGGTACCCATTCCCACAATTCCGGAAGGTCCAATGGCAGCCATTGCGGCACCGGTTAAAGTAGCTAGGTCTATGGTTAATTCTGGCTTATATTGTTTGGCATAATGTAAGGCATCGGCAAGAATCATTCTTCCTTCTGCATCTGAGTTCAGCATTTCAACCGTACTTCCATCCATCATGGTAATTATATCTCCGGGGGCAAAGGCGTTAAACCCCGGCCTGTTATCGGTTGCAGGTACCAAACCTATAACGTGAACATTTAGTTTGGATTTAGCGATGGCATATAAAGCTGCGCCAACAGCGGCACCACCGGCCATATCGCACTTCATCTGATCCATGCTGTTAGGTGTTGGCTTTAAACTTAAACCGCCGGTATCATAAACCACTCCTTTGCCCACAAGCACATAAGGCTTTTTGTTTTTTGCTTTGGCCGGCTTGTATTCCATAATGGTAAAAGTGGGCTCATCGACACTTCCTGCATTAACTGAAAGTAAACCTCCCATTTTTAAATTCTCAATTTTCTTTTTATTAAGCACCTCTACCTTAAAGCCTGCTTCTTTACCCATTTGTTTAAAAGCATTGGCCAGATCAACCGCGTTAAGAACATTTACAGGCTCATTAACCAGGTCGCGGGCCCATGCAGTGGCTTTACAAACGTTATTTAAATCATTAACGCGGTGCGCATCAACACCTGAACTAACAATTACAACCGACTTAAGGGTATTGTTCTTAAATTTTGATTTATGTTTTGAAAATTGATAATTACCAAGAACCAAGCCTTCAGCAGCGGCTAAGGAGAGGTTATGAAATTTTGTTTGATTGTATATAAAAACTTCGGTGCCTTTGTGCAGATTAATGCCGTCGGCTACGCTTGCTCCGTGTTTCCGCAGATGCTCGGCAAGCGCTTTCGGTTCTTTTGAAGTGTCTACTATAATAATGGAAATATATTTACCAATGTAATTGTAGGTAAGCGTTTTTTTATCTTCTTTTTTTAACTCAGCCTGTATATAATCATTTACCTTATCAGGTAAACCAAACAGATTTTCAAACCTCGAAGTAATAACAAGAACATTGCCGGAAGCGGATACTTTATTTTTTAGAATAATTTCAGTCATATAATTTTAATGATTACGAATATACACATTCGATCTAAAATTTAAAATGACAACCGTCAGGATATTACGTTAAATGATTTAATTTTTTATTGAATGGCACAAGGTTTTAATATCTTTATAAAACCATGCTAAGGACCTTATATATCACATTATTTTTAACTACCGTTATTACACTTTTTTGTTCGTTTAAACCGGTGGATAAATGTCTGCGCAGAGCTGCGCGGCAAACTGAAAAAGGAAACATACAATCCGCCAAAACATGGTATTTAAAAGCGCTTGAAATTGAACCAAACAATTATAAAGGTAACCTGGGTCTGGGGCTTTTAATGAGCGAACTTCTTGATAATTACAGTGGCGCTTTACCTTATCTTGAAAAAGCTTTTAATAATTCAGAAAAAGATACCATAGGAGACCTGTTATATGCCCTGGGAAAATGTTACCACAATAGCGGGCAATATCTGAAGGCCATTTCTTTTTTCGACCGGCTTCACGGATATCAGGATTATGAGGGAGAAATAGAGTTTGAAAAAGATATTAATAAAAGAAAAGCGGATTGTGGGTATGCCCTGACGCATAGCGTTGTAGCAAATCCTGATAAATGGTACATTGTTAATGCCGGTAAAAAAATTAATACCGATATGCCGGAATATGTTCCTGTACTTACTCCACAAAACGAATTAATATTTACTTCCCGAAGAAAAGATGATCCTAAAGAAGAGGTAAGTTATCTGGATGGAAAATATTTTGAAAGCATGTATATTTCAAAAGTGGAAAACGGAAATTTTGGAGATGTGCGCCGTTATACCTTACCTGACCAGTTGAAAGCAAAGTATTTAAAAAAGCACGAATCTGTGGTATCGATGAGCTCGGACGGGGCGAAACTATTCACTTACAGGGATAATAAGATCTATGAAATCAACATGGATGAAAGGCAATCGCAGCAACCAAAAAAATTATTAAAAACCATCAATTTCGATTATTATCAAAACCACGCTTTCTTAACTAAAGATGGTAATACTCTTTATTTTACAAGTGAAGCTGATGGAGGTCTGGGCGGGTTAGATATTTATCAGTCGAAAAAAATAAAAGAGGGTGAGTGGAGCAAACCTGAAAATATTGGCGCACCAATAAATACCGAATATGACGAAGATGCTCCTTTTGTTACGGATGACGGAAAGACCATGTTTTTTGCCAGCACAGGACACGAAGGCTATGGTAATTTTGATATTTACAAAAGCGAAATGTCGGATGGAAAATGGGGAACGCCGGTTAATCTTGGCGTACCGATTAATTCTCCTGCACATGACATTTTTATGATTCAGGACAGTAAAGCGACAGTTGGCTATTTTTCATCAGCACGTGTTGGTGGTTATGGCGACATGGATATTTATAAAATCATTTACCTTGATAATTATGAAAAAGAATGCCCTTCCATAAAGCCAACTCAGATTACTTATAATGTACTTGATGGAAACACCGACGATTATGCAAATGCCATTGAAGTAAGAATTCCGCCAGATTATAAAA
>JAOQAF010000095.1 GCA_025963735.1 Bacteroidota bacterium | reverse complement strand
TGCTTTACTTCTGAACTCAATATATCTCCTCCTTCTTTACGCCGAAAGCCTCATAACTGCTCTTGTCTGCAGGCCTGGCAGGAGAACCTATCATCAGCTTTCCGTCACCGGAATTTTTTACAATCAGCGCTCCACTACCTACAATATTATCTTTACCAAGACTTATATTATCGTTAAAGGTAGAGTTAACACCCAAAAAAGAAAATGAACCAATGGTACAAAAACCCGAAATAACCACGTGAGAAGATATGTAGACAAAATCTTCTATTCGGGTTTGATGGCCAATGTGATTACCGCTCCAAAGAATCACTCCGTTGCCAATTTGTACTTTGTGCTGAATTACATTGTTTTCAAAGATCATGCAGTTTTCGCCTATTTGCGCATTATGCCAAACAAAAGCCCGCGAGCTGATATATGTTGCGCATCTATAATTTTTTTTCTTAACCATGTTATAACACCTGGCCCTAATTCTGTTCAATTTGGTGTACGAAATTGCTACAAAGACCTCAACCGTACTGGGTGGGAATTTTGTTTCCATTTCATCAAAGCTTATAACAGGTAAACCATGCAACTCAGTGTCTTTCAAATAGTGAGCTTCCACAGTAAAGCCGACTATTTCATAGTTTGAATCATGGGTAAAATATTCATAAGCAATATCAGCCGTTTCGCCTGCGCCAAAGATCACCAGTTTTTTACTTTTCATTTTTTATCAATTTTTTGAAGTCAGCGTAATTTCTAATATAGTCCTTCTCATCATATTCAATAGATGCCAGGCACAATAAAACTGCATTATGTGAAAAAGTGATTTCTCTCCAAACAAAAGGTGGAATATACAATCCTACTTTTGGTTCATCAAGTGTAAAAGTACTAACAACACCTTTTTCATCTTCTGTTTTAAATAATATGCGGCCGCTTACCGCAAAGATTATTTGTTGAAGCTCTTTGTGTGCGTGATATCCCCGAATTACATTTTGCGGTGTGAAGTAAGTCCAATACACTCTTCGGATTTCAAAAGGGATGTTTTTCTGGTATTCTGCTACCGATATAAATCCCTCCACAGATGAACCTATAGAAGGTAGTTCAATTAGTTTTGGTGTTTTGTATAATGATTCGCTCATCAATTTTTTTTAAAAGACTTTTCTGTATTAAACGTTGGAATAATTATGCCGGGCAAAACACTGGAGTTTGAGCCGGAAGCTTCCGGATAGACTTCGAAGCTAATTATCTCTTTTTGATGATAAAGTACATGCCGCTGATTCTCACCAAAAGTAATAGACAACAAATATTTACCAGCATTTAAAAACTTTTCCGGCAAACCAAATTTTAAAAAGTAAATTCCTTGATCAGAATCATTATTTTCTGTAACTATTGTACCATTATGAAAAACCACTACATTATCAAATGTCTCCACTTCAATTGTAACATCAATATTTTTTCCTATTAATGAATTGTAAAAATTAACAACTATATCAATACCTGAAAACACACTTAGAGTTTCACCTTTCCTCGGCAAAATATTTAGTCTCATAATGCGAATAGAATCATTTCCAATCGCTTCAAAAACAGGTCCATGGTGCTCAATTCCATTGGAGTTAATATGCATAAAATGATAGCGGTCAACGGCATCCGTTTGAGTGCCATCAAAATCTAACTTTCCATTAATTAAAAGAATGCCTCTATCACAAAGGCTTTTCACCGCTGCCATATTATGACTTACAAATAGCACAGTTCTTCCTTGCGAGCTCACGTCTTTCATTTTTCCAAGACATTTTTTTTGAAATTCTGCATCCCCCACAGCTAACACTTCGTCAACAATTAAAATTTCAGGTTCGAGATGAGCAGCTATGGCAAATCCGAGACGAACCATCATTCCGGAGGAATAACGTTTCACAGGAGTATCTAAATATTTAGCAATCCCGCTAAAATCCACGATTTCTTCTAATTTGGATTTTATTTCGGCTTTTGTCATTCCTAAAATGGCCCCATTTAAAAAGATGTTTTCGCGCCCACTTAAATCAGGATGAAAACCAGTACCTACTTCTAATAAAGCTGCAATACGACCTTTAATTTTAACTTCACCTGTAGTAGGAGTGGTTACCTGCGATAATACTTTTAAGAGTGTAGATTTTCCCGCTCCATTTTTTCCTATGATACCTACTACTTCACCTTGTTTTACTTCAAAATTAATATCTTTCAACGACCACACATACTGACTACCTCCGGCTACACTTCTATCGTTAGAGTCTCCTAATTTTAAATATGGATCTTCCTTTCCTCTTGCTTTGTGCCACCACCTATTTATATCATGCGAAATAGTGCCTGTGCCCAATTGCCCTAACCGGTATTGTTTTGAAATATTTTCTGCTTTTAAAACTATATTAGCCATAATTACCTACAAATAAAACATACTTAAACTGTATCCATAAAGGATTTTTCAACCTTATTAAAAACAATTAAGCCTGCAAAAAATAAAAGAACAGTAAAGCATAAACTATATGCAAGATATGTCCAACTAAAAATCCCCGCTCCTAAAAAAGCATATTTAAATGTTTCAATAATACTGGTAACAGGATTTGCTAATATTATCCATTTATATTTTTCCGGCACTATAGACAATGGATAAACGATAGGAGATGCGTACATCATTAATTGAACGCCAAAACTAATTAAAAACTTTAAGTCTCTGTATTTGGTGGTTAAAGAGGATATAATAATACCAAAACTTAATCCCATAAAACCTATTAGAATAATTAAAAAAGGCACTAATAAGATCATTATATTAGGATGAACCTGATCAGATCTGAGAAGAAAGTAAATCCAGATTACTAGAAATAATAAAAACTGTACGCCTAGTTTAATAAGATTGGAAACTATAACTGAAAGAGGCATTATCATTCTTGGGAAATAAACTTTACCAAAAATATGCGCATTCGAGGCAAATGTGTCAGAGGTCTTAATTAATGTATCAGAAAAGTAATTCCACAAAGTAATTCCACACATATAAAATAATATTTGCGGTAAGCCATCCGTTGGTATTTTAGCAAGATTTCCAAAAATAATGGTAAAAGTAATTGCTGTTATAACGGGTTGAATAAAAAACCATATAGGTCCAAGAATCGTTTGTTTGTAAACAGCAATAAAGTCCCTTCTTACAAATAAAAAAAGTAAATCTTTATACCGGAATATTTCTTTTAATTGAAGATCATACCACCTGGAATGCGGCTTGACAATAAGATCCCAGTCTTCGTTCGAATTTACTTGATTGCTCATAATTACTCAGCTATAATTTCGCTCCTTTGAGGAAAATTAATCAAAACACCCATTCCTTTTTTACTGTAAACTGCCATGCTTCCTATTGCTGCGGCATTGGCGTTTGTGTCGTATAGTATTTTTTTAAGATCGCTGATGCTGCCACATCCTCCGCAAGCTATAATTGGCGCCTCGATGCTGTTTAAAATGGCAGAAGTAACTTCAGTGTCATAACCTTCCCATGTACCATCATTGTCAGCGCTCTGTATCATTAATTCACCAATGCCGAGCTCTTTAGTTAAATACGAGGCATACTCTATTAAACTATATTTTATTTTATGGCCAATGTAAGAATAGGGAGTCTTTGCTCCGAAGAAAGGTTTTTTTACATCAATACATCCAACAATAGCCTGGGCTCCATAGTTGGCAGATACTTTTTGAATCACCTCTGGGTTTTCCTGAATGAGAGAATTCACAATAATCTTTTCAACACCCAATTTAAAAAGCGTGGCGAAATCTTCATAAGTTTTTACGCCTCCACCATATGCAAATGGCATAAAAGCTTCACTGGCCATATCAGCAATTTTGTCGAAATTAGGTTTGCGTTTTTGTTTGCTTGCATTAATATCTATCAGGATCAACTCATCAACTTCCTTATCGTTATATATCTTTATCGCGTTAATGGGGTCCCCCACATAAGATGGATTTTTAAACCTAACGGTTTTCACAAGACCGCTTCCGTCGTATAGCAAGCAAGGTATGATGCGTTTGAGTGCCATTTAACTAAAACGACATAGAATATATAGAGACATAGAAAAGAAAGAAGTAGCGATTTTGAATTGAGCTTTGCTTAAAGGTGTATTCTAAAAGACCTATATATTCTATGTGCCTATGTGGTTTAATAGTGATCATAGCTTCGCAAAATTCTCAAACACCTTCATGCCGAACTTTAAACTTTTTTCCGGATGAAACTGTGCCCCGTAAATATTTTCTTTATTAACCATGCAGGTAAAATCAATCCCAAAATTACTTGTAGCTAAAGATTGCGTTTCATTAAAACATTTGACGTAATAAGAATGAACAAAATAAAAACGGTTTTTCGAATCCATTTCAATTAAGGGATTTTGCCTGTTAATATGAACATAACTCCAACCCATGTTTGGTACTTTTAATTTTAATGAAGGGTCAGGATGAAATTTTAATGTTTCTGCATCTATCCAGCCAAGTCCTTTTTTTATTCCTTCTTCACTTTGTTTGGTAAGTAATTGCATACCTAAACAAATGCCTAACAAAGGTGTTTTTTCATTCAGGGCTTTTTGGTTAAGTATAGGTATGAGCCCTGATTGTTCAAGATTGTTCATGCCTGCGTCAAATGCCCCAACTCCCGGAAGAATTATTTTGGATGCTTTGCCGATTATTTCCTGGTCTCCTGATACAACAACTTCTCGAACACCTATTTTTTTAAACATGTTTAAAACAGATGCCAGATTCCCAATCCCATAATCTACAATCACAATCATTTTCTGAACTTTAAAATTTGGTAATCTGAAGTGTTGTAAAGAATCATTTGTTTTTATCCCGTTATTTTACGGCTTAAAACATCGGAAGGTAAATTTACTTTAAGGGTATAGCCTATGCTTTCTAAAAGTAGTGTATAAATTTCTTTTCCCTGAACACGGTCTACCATACCTGTCATTCCTTTAAAAGGGCCGTGTTCAATTTTAGTTCTGTCGCCTTCCGATAATTTTTCAAGAGGTCCTGCCTCCGCGAAATATCCTTTATCTTCGATACTTTTTAAAATTATAATTTCTTCTTCGCGAATAATTGCGTCCCCGCCGTTATAGCGTACATATTGAATAACTCCCTGCGCTTTAAAAACTAATTCACGTTGCTGATCATTCAATTTCACAAATACATATCCATTGATAAGCGGACTAACAACCATTTTTTTTCTGTCGCTCCATTGTTTCAATTCTTTTTTAAGAGGAAGGTAAGTTTCAAGGCCAAGTTCGGTTAAACGGGCGGTCACCTTTTTTTCACTTCGTGAAGCGACGTATAATGCCTTCCAGTTCATGCTGCAATAAATTTAAGCCACATAGAACACATAGGGATCGTGTCAAGCATTTTTAAACCACACGCATTAGAAATTAAATAGAATTTTCTGCGAAAATAACACATAGAACTACAGTAAAAGTTTGAAATATTCATTAACGTAAGTTCTTTGGCCTTCAGCGAAGATGTTATTGCAATTAAAATTTATTAAAACACCCTTCGGAACTTTTAAAAGGTTCATATAGTTTAGCAACTGAACTTCAAATGAAGGATGAAAATCATTCGTTGCTTTTAATTCTACCACCAAGCCATTTTCCACTAACAAATCGCATCTAAAGTCCACCTGCAAAAGTTTTCCACGATAAGCTACAGGAATCTTTAATTCACTGACGAAATTTATCTTACGAAATGCTAACTCCTCTTTCATGCATTCGTGATACACACTCTCCAGTAAGCCTTTGCCCATGGCTTTATGAACTTCAATGGCAGCACCTACTACTTCATAGGTTAAATCATCCAACATTTTTTTAGTAAAACTATTTTGTGCAGCGTTCATCTGGCCAAATCTTTCTACATGAATTTACATATCTCTTGTTCTATGCGCTCTATGTGGTAAAAGGTTCGCACAGCTTCGCCACCTCAGTCACATAATGAGTTTGATTTAGCCACATAGACCACATAGTCTATTTTTTTAACAGCCACCGGATACTATGTGTCCTATGTGGTTAAACTTTACCGCGACCAGATAAGCAATGGATGCAAACCCGGTTCCTGTATTTTATCCAATTCAAATTCATCGGGCAAATAGTTGATGAATTTAATTTTTTTATTTATTTTTTTCTCTGCCTTACCAATCAATTCTACGAGGTATGGTTTGTTAATATCTCCTACCAATACCAGGTCGATAACATCCGTATCAATGCCCTTAGACAAATTGCCAATCAAATACACTTTTTCAAGCTTACCAATCCTTTGAAGGATGTAATCAATTACATGATCAATACCTGTTAGCTTTAAAACAATGCTGTTTATGTCTTTAAACAAAGGGTGACTGGTATTTGCCTGAAAGACTTTTTTATTCCCCTCTGTACTTGAGATAAGAAAGCCTGCATTTTCAAATCGATTAAGTTCTATCCGGATAGAATTAGTAGATTCATTAAATTCTTCTTCCAAACCTCGTAAATAGGACGTAGTACTACTGTTTAGAAAAAACTTGTATAAAAGTTTAATCCTGGTTTTAGAAGATATAAGAGCCGTTAGCATAAAAATGAGTAGTAAAGTTACTCGTTTTTAAGGGAATGACCAAATTAGAAAGGTTTTTTGGAATGCGATCTGTAGTGGTGCAGAATCTTCTTTTACTAATCTTAACTTCTCCGGCTGAAACCGATGTTATTTTTTGCCATAGCCTTTGCCATAGCCGTAGCCGTAACCATACCCATAACTATACCCATAGCCCTGGTAATAATACCGGCTTCCCATGTGACGCACTCCGTTTAAGAGAAGAGTGATATTGCTAAGATTATTGGTTTCTATGAGCTCTTCAATAAAAGCGATAACGCGTTTATTACTTGATTTGGTATTTAGAACAAAAATGGAAGCGTCAACCTGTTCAATCAAATAAATAGAATCAGATAAAAGGCCGGCAGGTGGAGTGTCTATAATTACAAAATCAAAATGTGCTTTTGCATAAGTGATTAACTCCTTCATTTTCTCTGTAAGTACTAGTTCCGATGGATTAGGAGGCACGGGACCTGCAAAAATACAAAAGAGGTTTGGCACAACTGTAGGGGATATAATTTCTTCAATTCTATTATTTCCTGTTATATAGGTTGTTATTCCTTTCTCCTGGGCCTGTAATCCAAAACGTTTATAAATACGGGGTTTATGTAAGTCCAACTCCAGAACAACGGTTTTCTTTCCGCTTCGTGCTAAAATGGCGGCCAGATTAACGCTGGTAAAGGTTTTTCCTTCGCCCGGTAAAAACGATGTTATTAAGAAAGTTTTAGCATTTACTCCCACGTTAGCATACTGTAAATTGGTCCTGAAATTCCGGAAGGCTTCCGAGATCATAGAAGTAGGACTGTTCTCTACAACTATCCCCTCCGTACTTCCGCCTTTTATATAGGGTAAAACCCCAATTAAAGGTAATTCGGTAAGTTCTTTCAGGTGTTCTACCGTTTTTATTTTTGAAAACAGAAAAGCTCTTAAAGCAATGATTACTAAAGAAAGCAACATGCCGGCGGATAAAAACTGTTTTTCTATTTTTGGTTTATCGGGTGAATCAATACCAACATCTCTGGGGGACTCCACAATTTTAATATCGGGTATGATACTGGCCCTGGCGATTTTAGTGCTCGCTTTTTTCTCTAATAAAAAATTGTATAATTGCTCACTTACGCTGGCTTTACGCTGAATGTTTAAAATATCTCTTTGTTTACCCGGAATTAACTTAGCTTCATTTATATAGGCTAAAATTTCTTTATTAAGGTTTTCGATTTGCTGCGCTGAAGCTTTTCGGGTGTTATTAATATAAACCAACAAGTCCTGTTTGGTTTTTTTGATGTTCGTTTTTAAGTCAATAATGGTTGGGTTATTTTCTTTGGCAATATTATAGCTTTTATTTAATTCGATTTGTTTGTTGTACAATTCGGTCACCGCAGTAGTCATAAAACCGCTTTTTTCGGCAATAAATACACTGGGCGGTAAAAACTGAGGGTCCTTATCTTCTATAATATATTTTTCCAGATCAGCCAAAGCGTCTAGCTGTAGTTTAAGTATCGATTTTTGGTTATCGTATCCGCTTATCTTACTTAAGAAATCACCCTGTTGCCAGCTAAGATCAATAATTGATTTTTTCTCTTTATAGTTTTGCATCGTATCCTCTATGCTTTTTAAGGCATAAGTAATCTGGTCTAATTGTATATCAATGTATTCAATGGTTCGGTCGTTAAGCTCAAATTTTGTTTTTAATTTACTGTTGGCATAAACTGAGTTAAGGGTATCTAATATCAGAACAGCACGCTCAGCAATTACATCTTTAAGATCTATTTTTAAAACGTTTGTATACTCCGGGTTTTCAATAATAATATTGCTTCTGATGCCATTGATCAGATAATCTTTGCTATGAATGCTGAACTGATAAAGAATTTTTGTAAAAACCTGTGCTGTTTCAACCGAAAAGTTTTCTGTTCGGGTTATTTTTACCGGAAGATCAATGTCAATAAGGTCCTGATTAAATTTTCCTTTTTTTATTACCTTATTCCCATTGTCTTCATAACTGATCTCATAATCATTATAATTTATGACCCTGAAATCAAACACAAATTCGTAATAGGCAGGATTAATGGAGGTAACCTGTATTTTAAAAGGCATTCCGTTAAACTGCTCGGTGGTTCTTACTTTTCCAACAATAAAATAAGAAACCTGAAGTTTGTCAAGTAATTTATCAACTACTTTACTCGACAGATCGTAAGATTGCAAGATCCTTCTTTCATTTAAATTGTCTACATACGACCCTGCCCCATAAAAATTAGCGTCTGTTAAAACATTATTTTTATAATAAGCATCATTATTATTTAAAAGGAATTCAGTTGATGCACGGTAAACATTGGTTAACCGGTACACGTAAAAAGAACCTAGAAGATAAAATACAGGTAAAATAACTAAGGGGATCCACCAATTGGTTTTTAAAATTCGGACTACCAGACCTAGGTCTTTGGGGGAAAGTATACCTTGTTTTTTTTTAGGAGTGGCCACAGTTTAGATTATCAAGTCAAATATATGGATTATACTTAAATGTTAACATATTGAATTAGGTAGTTTTTTTAGAAGTATCTAAACTTTTTTTAAAGCCAAGTCGTAAATCAATTGCAGGAAGTTTTTAGGCGTTTTCTGCTTATAAAATGAAATTTGCTTCGCCTTAATTTATTTTGTATATTTACACCTTTATAAATGAAAACCGTTAAAGCTTTATTATTAATATTTTTGTCTGTTGGCTTTAGTTATGCCCTGACAGCCGCGCCACCTCCCCCTCCGGGAGGCAGTCCTGTTTGCTGGCCACCTCCTTGTGTTCCTATAGACGGCGGAATTAGTGTTTTAATTATAGCAGGTGCCGCTTACGGTGCTAAAAAACTTTACGGTTCCCGAAAAAAAACTTCTAAATTTTCCTAATTTCTCCTTTTTATGAAGGCTCTGATCAAACAAAATGCCTTTGTAAGATTTATCTGTATTGCAGGTTCACTTTATCTTATATTGTATTTAATTTATCAGTTTGTGGTAAAAAAGTACACTTTTTACGATCAGAATTTTATTGGAGGCCTTATTCGCTCTGCTGATTATTGTTTAAAGGCCCTTGGATATACCACTTTCACTGTATTACAGGATCATGATTTTCAGGTAATTGGAATAGATGGATCCAACGGGGTATGGGTTGGCTCCAATTGCAACGCTATTACGCTTTTCACCTTATTCAGTGTATTCATCATCGCTTACCCCGGGCATCAGAAAAGTAAATTGTGGTTTATACCTCTTGGTATTGTTTTTATTCATGTGCTTAATTTGTTACGGGTGGTGGCCCTTGCCCTTATTGCCTTTTATTATCCTTCTTACCTTAACTTTAATCACACCTATACTTTTACTTTTATTGTTTATGCTTTTATTTTTTTATTATGGATGTTCTGGATCAATAAGTATTCAAACAAAACTAAATCTTTCCCTTGAAAATTAAATGGATTCTGATATTTCTTTTATTGTTCGGAATACTGGGTTATTTCCGCGAGTTTTTTTTTGTGCATCTGAATAACATCATGTACATAAAGTATTACAGACATCCTACCGCACTGAATGTTCCATTTGTTATGCAGCCTTTTACTTCTTTTTCTTACCAAACGCTTTATTACTCGAAATATTTTTTTACTGTACTGTCCGTGGTCCTGTTTTTCTTCAGCGCTTATTTCGCCATTATTAAATTAACCTCCAATAAAAAATTAGTGCGGTTTCTAATTTATTCATATGGTCTTTTATTAATTTTAGCCGCTATTTCCATGGCTTACGGTTTTGTTTTTAATCAGCGCCTACAGGATGATGAGTATACCCTCAGCCGATGGCTTTTAGGCATTGCTCAATCTCCGATAATTTGCTTAATTTTATTGGCTTCAGAAAACCTTTTTAATAAATCCGTTCAAACTCATCATAAAAATTAAACACTATGATCGCAAAAGATACAACCGTTTTTAAATTAATTAAAGAAGAATTACACCGCCAGACTGAAGGCATAGAGCTGATTGCCAGCGAAAATTACGTGAGCGATCAGGTGATGAAAGCCATGGGCAGCGTGCTTACCAATAAATATGCAGAAGGACTTCCTTTTAAAAGATATTATGGTGGATGCGAAGTGGTTGACAAAGTGGAACAACTGGCTATCGACCGCGCTAAACAACTTTATGGCGCTGCCTGGGTAAATGTACAGCCTCACTCGGGCGCTCAGGCCAATGCTGCCGTTATGCTTGCCTGCTTAAAGCCCGGCGATACGATTTTAGGTCTAGATCTTTCTCACGGTGGTCACCTAACGCATGGTTCAGCAGTTAACTTTTCAGGTAAATTATACCGTCCTACTTTTTACGGTGTTGAAAAAGAAACAGGAGTGATTAATTACGATACGCTTGAAGCCACTGCTAAAAAAGAAAAACCAAAAATGATCATTTGCGGTGCCAGCGCTTATTCCCGCGATTGGGACTATAAACGCTTGCGCCAGATTGCAGATGAAGTGGGCGCTATTTTGTTTGCCGATATTTCTCACCCGAGCGGCTTAATTGCCAAAGGTATTTTAAACGACCCAATGCCTCATTGCCATATAATAAGTACTACCACTCATAAAACATTACGCGGACCACGGGGTGGAATGATTATGATGGGGCAGGATTTTGAAAATCCTTTTGGTGAGAAAACCCCTAAAGGCGAAACAAAAATGATGAGTAATATGCTGGACATGGCCGTGTTCCCTGGAACACAGGGCGGACCGTTAGAGCATGTTATTGCTGCTAAAGCTGTGGCTTATGGCGAAGCATTAACTGATGATTATATGAACTACTGCGTTCAGGTAGTTAAAAACGCACAAGCCATGGCTAAAGGTTTTAACGAGCTTGGATACAATATTGTTTCTAAAGGAACGGATAATCACATGTTTTTAATTGATCTCAGAAGTAAAAATCTTACCGGAAAAGAAGCGCTTGCAGCGTTGGAACAAGTGAATATAACGGTAAACAAAAACATGGTTCCTTTTGATGATAAATCGGCTTTCGTTACTTCCGGAATTCGTATCGGTTCCCCGGCAATTACTACAAGAGGTTTAAAAGAGAAAGAATGTTTAAAGGTTGTTGAACTTCTTGATCACGTTCTCATGAACAAAGATAACCCGAAAGAGTTGGCCAAGATCAAAAAGAAAGTGAATACAATGATGGTGAAATATCCTTTGTTTAAAGGATAACTTGCATCGCATATTTTTGATATTATTTTTAGCAGGCGTACTGGTGGTGCGGCCAAACAAGGATTCTATTGTAAAAAAGCACCGGTTTTTATTTCTGCCCGTAATTTTTAAATCGCCCGAAACAGGCTTTGCCGGAGGAATTTCGGGAGCAGTGTATTTTAAAACCACGAAAGATTCCTTAACGCGACCTTCTATTGTTCAGGCTATTACACTTTTCACACAGCGTGGACAAAATGTGCAGGCCATTGAAGGAACAGTTTATTTTCCCAAAGAAAATAATGTATTATACCTTCAAACCTCTCATGCTTATTTTCCTGATAAGTTTTGGGGACTAGGACCCAATACAAAAGACGATTGGCGCGAACGTTACGCCTTTGAGCAGTTTTATTTTTACCCTCATTTAAAACATAAATTCGCCAATCATTTTTTTGCCGGTCTATTATATGAATTTCAGTATGTGTTTAAAGTCAGCTTTAAAGAGGGCGGCATTTTTGATACAACTCAACTATTTGGAAAAAACAATTATAAAGTTTCAGGCACAGGGGTAAGTTGCAGCTATGATACACGCAATGCAGCCTACTGGCCTACAAAAGGTTTTTTTTCACAAGTAATGTACACCGGTTTTTATAAATCATTTTTAAGTGACTTTGATGTAAGTAAAATAATTGTTGATACGCGGTTTTTTAAATCTACATTTAACCAACAGGTTATTGCTTTACAAGCTTACTCCTATATTACTATTGGCAACAGCCCGTTAAGGGAACTTGCTTCATTAGGCGGCCAGAATAATTTACGCGGAATTTACAGCGGAAGATACAGGGATAATAGTTTTTATAGTTTTATAGGTGAGTACCGCATTCCAGTATACAAGCGTTTTGCCTGCGTTCTTTTTGGCGGAATGGGCAGCGTGTTTTACAGTAAAAAAGAAATTTCAATCTCAAATCTTAAATACAGTTATGGTGGAGGTTTGCGATACGCTTTACTTAAAAACGAACATTTGAATTTTAGAATTGATTACGGCTACAGTGATCCGCGAAACAAAGGTTTATACTTCACCGTTGCGGAGTGCTTTTAGATTTCCAGGAAGAGTCTCTTGCTAAATTAAAATGCTTATTTCCCCCAGAATCGCAAAGCTTGCAGAGAACAGATTTTATTATTTCTTCGCTATGCTCGCATGGCCGGTGGTGGCGGTGTGGGGCATTGCTTCGCTACCGCTCGCAAAGACGTTGAGGTTTCAGTGAAGGTTTAAAATGTGGATTGGCTTCGAGAGTCGGAACCACAGACTTATGTCAGGCGAAGCGTCTAAATGTCAAAGTGCAACGTCATTGCGAGGAGGAACGACGAAGTAATCTCTTGCGGTATGGGATTGCTTCGCTACCGCTCGCAAAGACGTTGAGGTGTCAGGTGAAGGTTTAAAATATCGATTGGCTTCGAGAGCCTCCGTCGCCGATATGGTCCCTCGGACCTAGGAAGTGATACGGAGGCGTGGAGAATAACCTATATCTCAAACTCCCTTTTCGTTAATTCTTTATTTTCGGTTCTTAAACCTATGCTGTATTTTCCTTTAGCCAATCCTTTTACAGGCACATTTAAATCATATTTTTCATTTGCACAAGCTTTTAGCCATTGGCTTTTAAGAAGACAAACTTCTTTTCCGTTTTTATCCAAAATAAAAAGTGTTACGTAATTATCTATTTCATTACTGTAGCTCAAATGGCCACGCAATAACTGAGGATAGTTCTGCATGCTGCCGGATCGATAAACAAACACCTTTGAAATGATGGTGTACCATGGAAGCGGTTCACCTTTTAAACCTGCAACCAATTGACGTAAAGGCAGGGCCAGTGAATCGTTTTTGCATGAAATGTTAGCTGTAGGTTTTTTATCACTAATGGCCCAGATAGCCTGCTGTTCAATTTCCGGATCAAAAACGCCGGCATTTAACGAACGCGCTAAAGAAACAAGGTTACTGTCGGCAAGTTTATTAATTTCATACTTCGCGTTTTGTGTAGGACTGTGATTATCGGACTGGCAGCAGTATCCTTTTACCTTCACCCATTTATTTTCGAATTTACCTAAAGCAATTGTCTCCTGCTTTACTATTAAAATATCCTGATTGGTTTCTTCCAATGAATTCAGGCGCCTTCCGGCTTCAATATAAATAATCAGCGAATCGGGGCTTGTGCTTATGAGATTAATTCTGATGCAATATCCCTGATGTCCTCCCAAAGAGAGAGCATTGGTTTTTACAAGCCTCATCTCAATTGCTTTTTGCAAATTTAATTTCTGATGTTTAGCGTTTATATTCATTGTAAACAAAACAAACGCGGTTAAAATATATTTACTCATAAATCCCTCCTTTTAAAGAATAACAATGAAAAATTACTTTGGTTACATTTTTTTATTTTAGTATTTTTCTAAAAACTTTAAAATGGACAGGTTCACAGGGTTAATAGGAATAGTGCTCATCTTCGGAATAGCTGTTTTGATGTCGAATAACCGAAAGGCCATTAACCTTCGTTTGGTTTTTAGCGGACTTGCATTGCAAATCATAATTGCTTTATTGGTATTAAAAGTACCGGTGATCACACGCTTCTTTGAATTTCTTGGTAAAGGAATGTCAAAGATTGAGCAGTTTGCAACACAAGGGGCCTCTTTTGTTTATGGTGGAATTATGATTGATACCCACGATGGTTCAGCTGCCTCATTCGGGATGAAACATACATTTGTTTTTGCCTTTAGTGTTACCTCTACAATTATATTAGTTTGTGTTTTGGTTGCCATCATGTATCATCTGGGAATCATGCAGCGGATAGTTGCCGTTATTGCCCGCGCCATGAATTTTGTAATGCGGGCCAGCGGAGCGGAAGCCTTGAGTAATATTGCCAGCGCCTTTGTTGGACAAGTGGAAGCTCAGGTTATGATTCGACCTTATCTGCCGAGCATGACAAAATCAGAATTACTTTCATCCATGGCAGGAAGTATGGCGTGTATAGCAGGCGGAATCTTAATTGTGTATGTAAACATGGGAGCACGTGCTGAATATCTTTTAACCGCGAGTTTAATGGCAGCGCCGGCGGCAATCGTTATATCTAAAATTATATTTCCTGAAACAGAAGAACCAGTTACAAAAGGGAAAGTGAAGCTCGAAGTGAAAAAAGAACATACCAATTTAATTGATGCCATATCGCACGGGGCGGCCGACGGGATGAAAATTGCCATTAATGTTATTGCCATGCTAATTGGGTTTATAAGTTTAATCGCTTTGATCAATTTTGGTTTAGGTAAACTGTATCCTGATTTATCACTTGATTTTATTTTCGGAAAATTATTTTATCCATTGGCATGGGCCATGGGTGTTCCGGCTGATGATGTTCAGCAGGTGGCGACCCTGATGGGACAAAAATTAACCATTAATGAGTTTGTCGCCTTTGACACAATGACGCATCATTTGGCCAAACCTTTAAGTGATAAAGGATTAATAATTGCAAGTTTTGCTATTTGTGGTTTCGCTAATTTCAGCTCTGTGGGAATGCAGATTGGTGGAATAGGGGCTTTGGCGCCAGAACGTCGTGCCGATCTTGCAAAGCTTGGATTAAGAGCTCTGGTGAGCGGTACCCTGGCAAGTTATTTATCTGCAACTATTGCGGGAATGCTTATTTAGTTACGAGTTTAAAGTTTACAGTTTTGGGTTTAAAGTTTCGGATGTTAAGTTTTGACTTTCAGGTTTGAAGTTTAAGGGTACTGGTTAATTTTTCATTTTAAAAGTTGACTCCGCCTCCCCCTTCAGTAAACCTATATGATTTAAATTGGTTTCCTACTTTAAACTTCCAACTTCTTACTTTAAACTCCCCCCGGCTTAATAAACTTTAAATTTCTTTTAAGACCTTTATATTTGGTTCGCTTAACTGCAGAATTTTTAAAAATAATATTAAAGGTTTCTTCCGTCATGTCATGCCAGTCTGCTTCCGTAAAACTGAGCAATGATTCATTTGTAAATAAAGGCTGCTCATGCGGTTTGCTGAAACTGTTCCATGGACAAACATCCTGGCACACATCACAACCAAATGCCCAGCCTCCCATTTTTCCGTCGAACTCCGCAGGAATTTCATCCTTTAACTCAATGGTTAAATAACTGATGCATTTGCTTCCATCAACAACGTACGGCGCTACAATAGCTTGAGTTGGACAAGCATCAATGCATTTGGTACATGTTCCGCAAAAATCCTTTAAGGGGCCATCGTATTCCAGTTCCAGGTCAATAATTAATTCAGCAATAAAAAAAAAGGAACCGTGTTGCTTATTAATCAGATTTGAATTTTTTCCTATCCATCCTAAGCCGCTTTTGGCAGCCCATGCTTTATCCAGAACCGGCGCACTGTCTACAAAGGCCCTTCCATTAATGTTGCCAATTTGCTCTTTTAAGGTGCTTAAAAATTCATGAAGTTTATCTTTAATTATTTCATGATAATCTTTACCATAGGCATACTTGCTTATTTTGGGCGTATCGGTGAGCTGCTGTTTAGGAGGATAATAATTATATAAAAGAGAAATAACGGATTTAGAATTTTCTACCAGCAGTCGGGTATCTAAACGTTTATCGAAGTAATTTTCCATATACTTCATCTGACCGTGTTTTTGTTCTTTCAGCCATTTTTCTAATCGTGGTGCCTCTTCGCTTAAAAAATCAGATTTACTTACACCGCAAAAATCAAAACCCAATCGTTTGGCTTCTTTCTTTATCAATTGCGAGTATTTGGATGCTTGAGAATTCAATTTAGGCAAAGGTAAGCGCTTAAAATCCGGTTTGAGTAAATATCTAAATCGTTAAATACGCATTTTTATATATTTAACAATATAAAATCGACTAAATGATAATTTTTACCTATTAATTTACTATATTTGCACCGGAATTTAAATTCCATCGTAAAAAACTGAATTTCAGTGTTTTACCCTCAAACACTGAAAAACAAATAATTAAAAAAACAAAAAACAAAAAATGAAAACAGCAAATCCTATTATTGATGGTATCGTAGAGACACAGACCCAATTTGTAAGCAATTGGATGGATTCAGCCAAGAAAATGCAATCAGCGTTTAGTAATGGCAACGTTGCGCATGAGGGACAAACCATTTACAAAGAGTGGTTAGACAAACAAATGAGCATTCTAACAAGCATGAAGGATTCTTCATCAAACTTATTTAATTCAGGAGAAAACAACCCTCAGGAATTTTTTAAAAACTGGTTTAATCAGCAAGCTTCTTATGCCAAGCAAATGACTGATTTTAATCAAAGCATTTACAACAGTTACTCAAACTTCGGAAAGCCGGCAAGTGATTATATGTCAAACTTCGGGCAAATGAATTCTTCTTATACAAATATTTATAATTCATGGATGAATACTCTTAATTCATCTTATGATACCATGACTAAAAACATGAGCGGTACTTTTAATAAAGATATCTTTTCTAATTTTATGCAGGGAAACCAGATGTATGCTAAAATGCAGGAGTTTTTCGCACCAATGACGGATGCTATCCAAAAGGGTAAGTTCAGCATGGACGCTTTCAAAAATCATTTCACTGCCGAAAGTTATAGTAACCTTTCCAAACAAATGTTTGGCAACTTATATAACGGTGCTTCCATTAAAGAAGTTTATGATAACGGAATGAAACAACTTCATACTTTCTTTACAAGCCAAAACGGCTTAAGCAAAGAATATTTTGCTCAGGTTCAAACAATGGCAAAAGAATTTCCTAATATGTTAAACGGAAATGCTTCCTCTTTAAAAGATTTTTACGGACAAATCACCAACGTATTTGGTAAAACGTTTGAGCCTTTATTAAAGCTTGCTGCACCGGGTAAAGAAAAAGAAAGCATTGAGGCTACAATCGCTTTAATGGATAAAGTAGCTGAATACAGCATTAAGCAAGCAGAACTACAATTGTTTTTACAAGACACAACTCAAAAAACAATTGAAAAGGTTGCAAAACAATATTCTGAAAAATACAGCGATCCAAAAGCTTTAACTCAAGCTCCAAATCCTCAGGAATTGTATAATGAGTGGGTAAAAAATAACGAACAAGCTTTTGCAGAATTATTTGCAAGTGATGAATTCAGTAAGGTTAAAGGCGAAGCTCTTAACTTAAGCATGGATGTAAAAAAACATTTTGAAAAACAATTTGAACAGATGTTTGAAAGCTACCCTGTAGTTTTTAAATCAGAAGTTGAAGAATTACAAAAAACAATTTACGACCTAAAAAAGCAGGTGAAAGATCTGCAAACTAAAGCGTCTGTAGCGCCTCTTGCTGAGGTTGCCGATGATGAAAAAGGAAAGAACCGTAAAAAGTAATTTCAGTGTCTTATTAGGTTCCCCCTTTGAACCTAATCAGATTCTTATAGCTAAGAACCCTAAAGGCCGCCCGTTTATGTGTTTGTGGGGCGGCCTTTTTTATTTAGTATACCCCCGCATAAAAACTATTAATTCAAAAAAAGATTACCTATTTTAGTAATGCTAAATACTTTTATTTATGGAAACTGATATGCTTAGAGAAATGACCGAAATGGGTCAGAAGATCTTAAAGGGTTACGATACACTTAAAGAAATTGAAGATGTGGATATCGCTTCTACACCAAAAACAGAGGTTTATAAAGAAGATAAATTAACGCTTTACCGCTATAACCGCGGCACCGAAGCTACCTACAAAACTCCTGTGCTTATTATTTACGCATTGGTGAACACATACAAGATGTTGGATCTGCAGCCGGACCGCAGCTACATCAAAAACTTATTGAATTCAGGAATGGATGTGTATCTTATAGACTGGGGTTATCCTACAAAGAGCGACAGGTTTTTGAGTATGGATGATTATGTTAACGGATACATTAATAATTGCGTTGATTACATCAGAAAAAAACACCGCCTTGAAAAAATAAATATTCTTAGCATATGCCAGGGCGGAACTTTAAGTGTTATTTACGCATCTTTATTTCCCAATAAGGTTAAAAACCTTGTAACGCATGTAACACCCGTTGATTTCAGCACCAATGATGGTCTGTTATTTAAGTGGAGCAAGGACATGGATTTTGATAAACTGGTTGAGGGGAATCATGGATTAATACCCGGCGAATTTTTAAACCAGGGTTTTGATATGCTTAAGCCCATGATGAAAGTTCAAAAGCAGCAAGCCCTAAGTAATAGTTTTGAAGATAAGGACAAGCTGATGAATTTTTTAAGAATGGAGCGATGGATAAGCGAAAGTCCTGATCAGGCCGGCGAATGTTTCCGGCAGTTTATGAAAGATTTATATCAGCAAAATAAGCTTGCAAAAAATGAACTGGAAGTTGGCGGAAAAAAAGTAAATCTTAAAAATCTTACCTGTCCATTATTAAATATTTACGCTACCGAAGATCATTTGGTTCCTCCGGCCGCTACAAAACCATTGAATGATTTGGTTGGCAGCACCGATAAAGAACTTTACAGCTTTAAAGGTGGCCATATCGGTGTGTTTGTCGGAAGCAGGTCTCAAAAAGAACTTGCTCCTGCAGTTGCAGAGTGGCTAAAGAAACGCGATAAATAATATCCATTTAATTTAAAATAAAAAGCCGCAATAATTTTATCGCGGCTTTTTTTATTATCCTAAGAATTTGTTTTATCCAACTTTCATCATCCAGTGAAACTTGTCTTCAACTTTTCCTTTTCTGATGTTACGTAACATTTCATCTACTTTTGTAGAAAACTTACGTTCTTCAACAGGAGGAAGCTCATAATCTTTTCCTTCAAATCCTATTCCAACAATGTGTGCAATGGTAGCTGCTGTTCCGCACCCGAAAGCTTCTTTTAATGTTCCGTTGCCGTGGGCCGTTAGTACTTCGCGTATGCTTATTTTGCGTTCTTCTACCTTCATTCCCCAGTCTCTGGCGAGTGTTAATACAGAATCACGCGTAATACCTGAAAGTATTGTATCGCTTAATGCTGGAGTTAAAACAGTATCACCAATAACAAACATTAAGTTCATGGTACCGCTTTCCTCAACGTATTGGTGCGTTTCACTGTCAGTCCAGATAACCTGCTGATAACCTTTTTGCTGTGCTAGTTTGGTTGGATATAAACTTCTGCCGTAATTACCTGCCGCTTTAACAAAGCCTACACCACCATGTACAGCCCTGAAATAATTTGTTTCTACCAAAACTTTTATAGGCTCACTGTAATATTTTCCTGCCGGGCAGGTAATAATAATAAATTTATAAGAATCGCTGGCTTTTACGCCAATGGCTTCATCAGTGGCAATAATAAAAGGACGAATGTATAAACTTCCTGTATCGCTTGAAGGAACCCATGCCGAATCTAAACGTATTAATTCTAAAAGACCTCCCATGAAAATTTCTTCAGGAACTTCAGGCATGGCCATGCGAATAGCGCTTTTATTTAAACGGTGAAAATTTTCCAATGGGCGGAATAAGGACACTTCATTTTTTTCATTCTTATATGCCTTCATCCCTTCAAAGATGGCCTGACCATAATGTAAAGCACTCATAGCGTAACTTAACGGAAGGTCTCCGTAAGGAGTTATATATGCTTTCTGCCATTCACCATTGGCGTATTCTGCAACAAACATATGGTCGCTGAAGCATTTGCCAAATGGAACGTTATTAACGTCATACTCCGTTATACGGCTTTTGGAAATTTTGTCTACTTTAATGTCGAATGTACCCGTCATAAATAATTTTGTTACTCTCCAAATAACTACATTATTTTCGAAATTGCAAATTAATTAGGCATTAAAATAGCCTTATTGGACGATTGTACCCCTAATGAATGGAGTTATAGGCCTCCGGGGCACCGTTTGAAACAAATTTATTCAGGTGCATTTTTTCGCCATCAAACATGGCATACGTGCGATAATTGATCCACTCGCCAAGATTAATATAACGCGCTTTTCCTTCTACATCCATGTTTAAAGGTAAATGCCGGTGGCCAAAAATAAAATAATCCATCGGTGAAGTTTGTAGGTATTCTTTTGCGAAGAGATAGAGCCATTCGTTTTCTTTACCAAGATATTTTTCATCACTATCAGCAGTTTGAATGCGGCTGCGTTTACTGCTTTTTCGGGCAATAGAAAAAGCAAGGTTAGGATGAAGACGTGAATAAAGCCATTGTGAAATTTTACTTGAAAAAACTTTTTTTAATAATTTGTATTTCGCGTCTCCGGGGCCAAGGCCATCACCATGCCCTATGAAAAATTTTTTACCGTTAAATTCGCGGATAACAGGTTCATGATGCACTTCAACATTTAACTCCGTTACAAAATAATCATTCATCCACAGATCATGATTGCCGGTAAAGAAATGAACTTTTATTCCTGAATCGGTTAACTCCGCTATTTTGCCTAACAGACGAGTAAAGCCTTTCGGAATAGTATAACTATACTCATACCAAAAATCAAAAATATCGCCTACAAGAAAAATTTCATCAGCGTCTGCCTTAATAGTATCAAGCCACTGGCACACAAGTTTTTCACGTGCCAGACTTAATTGTGGTGTTGGCACTCCCAGGTGAAAATCAGAAGCGAAGTATTTTTTTTTAATATTCACTAGAATAAATTATTTTTTAAAAAATCTTTTGGCGCTAATTTATGCAAATTAAGAGTAAAACGTATTCTTTGCCAAAAGTCAATATTATTTAATTCTAAAACATTTTTAATATACTGGCTATATGCAAAGGTAATATACACATCAATAATATCTTTAAAAATAGTGATGTTAACCCCGGCATTCCAAAGAAATTTATCTTTATATAAAGCACGGCCATCAGTTACTGTTCCGTCTATAAAGAGACGCACTGGTAAAATAAAAATGCGGGGTGTTTTTAAATTTACAGAAGCCATCCAGTGATTTGAGTTACCCAATCCAAGAGTTGGAATTTTAAGCGCGCCGTCAACCTCAGCAAACTGGCTAGCACCAAGACCTTGTGAAATATTCCTTGCCATGTAATTATAGTTGAACAAATAATCATAACTGCCGTTGTATCCATCGGGCTTAAAAGAATAATAATTTTTTTGCCCCTCGTTACCTGCAATAAACGTTCCTGCGAACATCCTTAAATCAAAACTGTAATGTGCGTTTAATGAAAGTTTGTAATTAAGGGTTGCGAATAGTTTGGCCATTTGCGTGTTATGCTGAAGTTCTACCTGGAGATCATAAGGATTTATAACTCTTTTATTAATGAGCGAATAGGTGAATTGATTAACAAATGAATTGGTTTGTTTTTTACGAGGACCAATGGTGAGGATAGTTTCCGATTGGCGTATATCTAAACTATCAATGAAAAGGTTATTGTTTACGTAACTTATCATTTGAGTGACAGGACTTGTTGCCTGCTTTTTCTTTATTTCAAAATCAATGCGCGGAGCAATTTTATAATAGTTAAAAGTAAGCGACTTAAAATTAGTGTTATTGTCCTTATTAATTATGTCTGTTCTGAAATAATCATAGGCAAACGATTTTACTTTGGTTCCGATTGAAATTTTTCTGAAAATAATTTTAGGATATATGTTATACGCAAACTCCGCAAATCCCGCGGGGTTCATATTTTTGAAACCAAACATCGGAGCGATGGCATATTCAAACTTACGTTCGTATATACCGTAGTTATGTAAAGCAATACCTAGCATTGGCCCGTTGTAATAATTGGCCCCTCCAATTGGTAAATAACAGATTTGTGTTTTACGGGGATTTTCAAATCTGCCTAAAAATTTAAATTGAAGTGGCTTTGCTTTTTTAAAAACACCGGTAGTTTTAATATAATTGTTTTTTCGGTTAATGTCGGGCATTCGGTCGAGTCCGTCAATCTTAAAATAATCTATATCCGCGGCAGGAAAACCAACGGTTTTAGTTCCGGTAAAACCATTAAACCAAACAAGCCCATGGGGTTTATTATTTTTGAACCCATAAATATTTACGGGTGTTGAAACGCCGGTATTATTTTTAATTTTTAGCGTATAACTTCCATCCGCATTACGTTTTACCTTTTTTATTTTATAATCTATTTTAGCATCGCTGTTAATCAGGTTGTCTGAAAACCAGTTTAAGTCCATTCCGCTGAAATAGCTCAGTGTTTTAATTAAATCGGCAGGGTAGGGATGTTTAAATTTAAAACGTTCATAGTAGAATTGCATGGCTTTATCAAAAGTTTCCTCCCCCATGTAATCCATCAGGTAATCCATAATTACAGCTGTTTTAGCGTAAACAATAAATCCATAATTAAGTGTTGTAAAATCTTTTGATGCGGTGTTAATAGGTTGATCGGTTCTTGCTTTGGCCGCAATAAAATAACCAACCTCTTTTTCTCTCCAGTATGGGATTTTATTCAGCTCAAACAATTTAAAAGATGTATCCTTTCCAAGATATTCAGATAATTTTTTTGCAGGATATTTTGCACGCATATATCTTAATTCGTAAAATGAATTAATGCCTTCATCTAATGCCGGAAAATCGCGTTCATTACTTCCAAGTATTCCGTAAAACCAGTTATGACCAACTTCGTGTGCTATGGTTACGTCAAGGTCAAAAGCGTTAGACATATCCCCGATCACAGTAATGTTAGGGTACTCCATACCTCCTCCGGCCATTATGGTTCCATCAACTGCAGTTACATGATTGTATGGATAATTTCCGTTGAGATAAGAATAAAAAATGGTGGATTCGTTTACGTAAACAACAGCATCCTTCCATAACTCAAAATTTTTATTTGTAAAGAAAACCCAGGTATCAACGGTGCGTTTGGTATTTGGCACCTGCACCTGATCGTGAATTACATTAAACCGCTTATCGGCAAACCACGCGAAATCATGCACCCTGAATTGTTTAAACCTGATGGTTTTTAATTCTTTTGATGACTCTGGAAAAGACATGTCTTCTTTTCTGAAATCATTTCTGTCAAGGCGCTCAAGGGTTTTACCAACTTTTTCGTTAAGAAAATCTTCTTCTTCATCAGCATCAATACGATCGCCGGTTGCGGATAATAAATAATTTTTTGGAAGAGTGATACTAACATCAAAACTTCCAAACTCACTGTAAAATTCTCCCTGGTCGAGGTAAGGCATGGGGTGCCAGCCTTGATTATCTAATACTGCAGGTTTTGGATACCATTGTGTGATAAAGTATGCCTGATCGCTATGGCCCAGCCTTGAGAATTTAGCATCAGGAATTTTGACATAAAACGGAGTGCTTATTTTTATAGTATCTAAGGAACGTAAAGGCGTGTTTAAAAAAAGTTTACAAATGTCTTTATGTTGTTTATCATATTCCCATTTAATGGTTTGACCATTGACTTTAAAATCAAGGCTGTCAATAAAACCTCGTTCCTCCGGTTTTGAATAAAACAGTGTCGTTTTTTTCTCTTCCAGTAATTGTTTTGCTAAAGCGGTCGTATTATCCTTATAAGCATTGGGCCACAAATGAAAATAAATAAAATCGAGTCCTTTATCAGAATTGTTAATGTATTGAATTTCTTCAAAGGCCCGAAGGCTGTGAGCCTGGTCGTTTAAAGCAACATTTATTTTATAATTTACTTCCTGTTGAAAATAAGTTTGCTGGGCCGAAAGGTTAAGGGTTATAACAAAAATCGCTACAAACCATTTGCAGCGATTTAAAAAATTAATATGCGCTTGAGTGTTCAAAAATTACCTCAAATTAACAGCTTATTGTGATGAGGCCGATGAAGTAAGTTTACCTGCCAAAGCATTTTCAATGGCTTTTTCAAGTTCTGCGCCTCTTAAGCCTTTCGCAATGATCTGTCCTTCTTTGTTAAGTAATACGGTGTATGGAATGCCTTGTACCCCATAGATCTTAGCGGCTTCTGAATCCCAGTATTTTAAATCACTTACCTGCGGCCAGGTTATGCCATCTTTTTTAATGGCTTCTACCCAACGGTCTTTATCCTGGTCTAAGGAAACACCATAAATTTCAAAGCCTTTATCTTTATACTTATTGTATGCTTTTACTACATTCGGCATTTCCTTGCGGCATGGGCCACACCAGCTTGCCCAAAAATCAATAAGAACTACTTTACCTTTTAATGAAGAAAGAGCAAGTTCTTTTCCTTCAGGTGTTGGTGACAAAATTTCGGGAGCCTCCTGGCCGGTAGTAGTTGCCATAATTTTATTGATCATCTCATGAAAAGTTCTTACTGTTTTATCATTCGGATATTTAGCTGTTAAGCCTTTATCCAATGCCAGGTACAAATCCCTGTTTTTATCCGGTTCCATGCTTTGTATGGCCATAATGGAAGCGTACATATTTGTATTGTTTTTAACCTTGGCGGCTACCAGCTTGTTATACTTGTTCATAATAGCCTCATAAGGCGCCTGGAACATTTTGCTTAATGAATCCATACGAAGTGAATCCATTTTGCTGGCCTGCATAATCGATTGAAATGCCTGGTTTAATGAATCCATTTGAATTCTGTTTTGTTTTTGCAATTCGGTATACTCTATAAACAAAGTTGTTTCAGGTGATCCTGTTGCTTTATATGTATTTCCAAGATCTTTAATGCTCCCTGTAACATTTACTTTGTCAGAACTGTCAAGCACAAGCATGGCAAAATTCTGCGGACTGGTTTTAATTCTGTAAAACCCTATTTTAGGAATGTAGTTTTTGAATTCAAAATTGCCTTTTTCATCGAGTACCACACTGTCTACTAAAACTGGTTGGGGTGAAGTTAATTTTTCAAGAAAAATCATTTCGCCTTTTGAATCGCTGAAGGTTCCTTTCAGTTCAAAACTTCCTTTTTTCTCTTCGCTGCAACTGGCAAGGGTTACAATAGTTGCGATGGTAATAATTAATTTTTGCATTTTATTTTTCGAGGGTTTCTTTAACTAACTGATTTAATAATTTTGGATCGGCTTTACCTTTACTTAGCTTCATCACTTCGCCAACAAACATTCCTAATAAAGTAACTTTACCGTTTTTATATTCGTTAATTTTTTCGGGGTATTTGGCCAGGGCCTGATCAACAAATCCCTGTAATTCATTGCTGTTACTGTTTTGCAGAAGATCGAGTTCGCCGGCCAGTTGTTCGGCAGATTTTGTGGGCTGATCGACCAATGCCGGGAATAATTTTTGAGAGGCCGCTGAGTTGCTCAGTTTCCCTGCATCGATCAAGCTGATAATTTCCGCAATTTTTTTTGAAGGAAGTGTAAATTCTGAAATGGTTAAAGCGCGCTCATTGAGGTAAGCTTTGATTGGTCCCATTACCCAGTTGGCGGCGCTCTTTTGATTAGCAGTGTGTTTTACAAGGTCGTTATAAAATGCCGCTACTTCTTTGCGGTCAATTATTTGAAGCGCATCGTACTCGCTGAGTTTATATTCTTTGGTATAAATATTAAAAAGCTCATCGGGTAAAACCGGAAGCCCGGCCTTTATTTCATTGATGTATTCCTTTGTTATAAAAACCGGTTGAAGATCGGGCTCGGGAAAATAACGATAATCATTCGCGTTCTCTTTACTCCTTAACGAAAACGTTATGCCCTTAACGGCATCAAAACTCCTGGTTTCTCCTGCAATTTCTTTATTTTCTTCCACCAGATCAATCTGTCGTTTAATTTCAAAATCAATGGCGCGTTGAACATTGCGGAAGGAGTTCATGTTTTTCACTTCCACTTTTTTACCAAATATTTTTGAACCTTTTAGCATTACCGAAATATTGGCATCGCAACGTAAAGAACCTTCTTCCATGTTGCCATCGCAGATGTCAAGATATCGCACCAGTTTTCTAACCTCGGTTAAATAAGCATAGGCTTCTTCCCCGCTGCGAAGATCGGGCTCCGTAACTATTTCAAGAAGAGGTGTGCCGGCGCGGTTAAGATCAACAAGGGTTTCAAAAGGATCGATATCGTGAAGGCTTTTACCGGCATCTTCTTCCATGTGAATTCGGGTAAGGTTAACCCTTAGCTCACGATCCTTCATTTTTGCGGTTATATAGCCACCGGTACAAATTGGAGTTTTATCCTGCGTGATCTGATAACCTTTAGGAAGATCGGCGTAAAAATAATTCTTGCGCGCAAACTGATTTTCTTCACGGATATCGGCGTTTACCGCAATCCCTAATTTAACCGCAAATTCAATGGCGCGTTTGTTCACAACCGGTAAAGTGCCCGGGTGACCTAAAGTAACAACGCTGACGTTTGTATTGGGAAGTGCGCCATATTCAGCAACATCACTGCTGTACATTTTAGTTTTGGTAAGCAACTGAATGTGGCATTCCAAACCTATAACTGTTTCATATTTATCGTAAACGTTCATAAAATCCAGCACAAAGATACTATTTTTAGCAGAAAAAGGCAGGATAAATAGAGCTTTTTGCCGTAGAGGGCTCCTGGCTTAATCATAAAATAAAGATTTATTCCTCGGACGTCTAAATAAAAAAGAGGCCACCCTTGGCGTATTTTTTGTATTAATTAAAATGATAAAGAACTTATGAAAACAAAATCTTTTTTAAGCTGTTTGTTGTTGCTTACTTTAATGAGTGCAGCACAAAACTGGCAGTTCGTTAAACCCTTTTACCAACAAAATAGTTTTAACACTAGTGATGGATATTCTCCAGGGAAAATCAAACAATTCTCCTCGGGAAAATTAATTCGCCGCTCGCCCGACGAAAATCGTACAATCCTTTAAGGATATTCTGCCACAGGTGATAGCTTATGGTACATTAAGATTAAAAATTTATATATATCGGATATGTGCATAGTTGGTGACAGCGCGTTGTTTTGCGGATGGATCGATTCGACATTAACAATACAAAACCAATTATATAGTTGTCCTGACACTTCTAAATATGGAATTTTAGGGAGTATAAATAGCAATGGTGTTTTTAGTAATATAAAAATAATCAAGGGTAGAAA